>NZ_JBHVQX010000007.1:0-236656 GCF_042886395.1 Streptomyces sp. NPDC058008
GGGCCGGCTCCGGTCCCCCGGCGGCGGTTCGCGCGACGGCGGGTCAGGCGGGTGTCAGCCCCGGGTTCCCCGCCTCGGTCACGAAGGATCCGGCCGTGCTGACCGGGGCGCCGGGCGTGGTGACCGCGGACACCGTACGGAAGTCGGCGCGCGCCAGCTCCGTGCCGAGGGTGACGAGCGCGTAGCCGCGGCGGCCGTTGTAGAACTTCAGGTGCGGGTTGGCCCGGGTGAGGGTGTCCCAGTTGGACGGCCTGTCGGTGCCGTCCTTGCCGCTGGTGAGCGAGGTGGCCACGATCTCCGTGCCGACGGTCCTGGACGCGGGGTCGTCGAAGTCCGCCTTGAGGTCGAAGCCGTAGCCCACGTGCACGTCACCGGTGAGGACCATGAGGTTCTCGATCCCGGCCGCCCGCGCGCCGTCCATGACGCGCTCGCGTGAGGCGGGGTAGCCGTCCCACGAGTCCATGGACAGCTTGTACGCGTCGCCCGGCACGTCACGCCGCCGGGAGAAGGCGACCTGCTGCGGCACGACGTTCCACAGGGCGTCCGAGGTCTTCCACCCGTCGAGCAGCCAGCGCTCCTGGGCGGCGCCCGTCATGGTGCGCGACGGGTCCTCCGACTCGGGCCCCGGCACCCGCCAGCCGTCGCCGTAGGCCTGGTCGCTGCGGTACTGGCGGGTGTCGAGGACGTCGAACTGGGCGAGCCTGCCGAAGTGCAGCCGCCGGTAGAGCCGCATGTCCGGGCCGACGGGGCGCTGCGGGGTGCGCAGCGGCTGGTTCTCCCAGTACGCGCGGTAGGCGGCCGCCCTGCGCAGCAGGAACTCCTCGGTCGGGACGCTGTTCTCCGGAACGTCGCCCGCGTAGTTGTTCTCGGTCTCGTGGTCGTCCCAGGTGACGATGAAGGGGTGCGCGGCGTGCGCGGCGCGCAGGTCCGGGTCGGACCTGTAGAGGCCGTACCGCATGCGGTAGTCCTCCAGCGTGATCGTCTCCCGGTCGAAGTGGTCCGGCAGGACCCGGTCGGTGTAGCCACGGGCGCCGCCGGTGGCGCTGACGGCGTACTCGTAGAGGTAGTCGCCGAGGTGGAGGACCACGTCGACGTCCTCGTCCGCGAGGTGCCGGTACGCGGTGAAGTAGCCGTCGTGGTACGCCTGGCAGGAGACGGCGGCCAGGGCCAGGGAGCTGTTGCGGGCGTCGCGGGCGGGAGCCGTGCGGGTGCGGCCCGCGGGACTGGTCCAACTGCCGGCGCGGAAGCGGTAGTAGAAGGTCCGGTCGGGGTCGAGTCCGCCCGCGTCCACCCGCACGCTGTGCGCGAACTCCGGGTGCGCGGTGGCGGTGCCGCGCCGCACGATCCGCCGGAAGCGCTCGTCGTGGGCGACCTCCCAGCGGACCTCGACGCGCCGGGCGGGCAGCCCGCCGTCGGCCTCGTAGGGGCGGGGCGCGAGCCTCGTCCACAGGAGCACCGACGACGGCAGCGGGTCCCCGGACGCCACCCCGAGGGTGAACGGGTCCTCGGTGATCCTCCGGGCGTCGAGCTCGGCGGCGGCCGCCGTGCCCGCGCCGGGCAGGCCGACGGCGAAGGCCAGGGCCGCCGCGGCGCCGGTGACGGTCAGGAACCGGCGGCGGCCGACGTCGGCCCCGATCCTCCGCGCGGCGCCGCGCAGTTCGGCGGAGTGCCCGCCCTGGCCGGGCGTCCTGCTGATCTGTGCGGGTGTCATATGCCCCTCCCGTGGCGGATGGTGTCAGAGACATGGGAGAGCGGGACGACGACTTACCGTTGGCACGTACACAACATCCGTATGGCGGTGCGGTGAGCACCGGGTGCCGGCCGCCGTGAAACCTCCCGTACGCTGCCGGGCCATGAACGCTGAGCAGAGAATCGCCGTCGTCACGGGCGCCGGATCGGGGATCGGCAGGGCGGTCGCCCTCACTCTCACGGGTGCGGGCTGGACGGTGGCCCTGGCGGGCCGGCGCCGCGCCGCGCTGGAGGAGACCGCCGCCGCCGCGGGACCGGGCGCCGTGGTGTGCCTGCCCGCCGACGTGAGCGATCCGGACGAGGTGGCCGCCCTCTTCGCCTCCGTACAGGAGCGCTTCGGGCGGCTGGACCTGCTCTTCAACAACGCGGGGACGTTCGGGCCCCGCGCGGTGCCGGTCGAGGACATCGCGTACGAGGACTGGCGAGCCGTGGTCGACGTCAATCTGACGGGGACGTTCCTGTGCGCGCAGGCCGCGTACCGCCTGATGAAGGAGCAGGACCCGCAGGGCGGCCGGATCATCAACAACGGCTCGGTCTCGGCCCACGCGCCGCGCCCGCACTCCGTCGCCTACACGGCGACGAAGCACGCGGTCACCGGCCTGACGAAGTCGCTGTCGCTGGACGGACGGCCGTACCGGATCGCCTGCGGGCAGATCGACGTGGGCAACGCGGCCACCGACATGACGGAGCGGATGAGCACGGGCGTCCTCCAGGCCAACGGGGAGGTGGCCGCCGAGCCCGTCATGGCGGCGGACGACGTGGCCAGGACGGTCCTGCACATGGCGGAGCTGCCCCTGGAGGCCAATGTGCAGTTCGCGACGGTGCTGGCGACGGCCATGCCGTACGTGGGTCGCGGCTGATCTGTTTCGATCGACGCTTGCCCGTAACTCGCCCTCGAATGACAGAAATTGCGAGTTTCTGACTCCGGGTCCGGGCAAGCGCGTACTGCCCGTATGCTGCTGACCTTCACCGGATGAACACAGAAGGACCACAACGCATGCGCATACGCACCGCCGCGCCCCTCGCCCTGGCCGCCGCCACCGCACTGGCCGGCTCGCTCCTGGCCACGGCCCCGGCCTCGGCGGCCTCCCACCGGGGCGGGCTGCACCTCGGCAAGATCCAGTACGACAGCCCCGGCAAGGACACCCGGACGAACACGTCCCTCAACGCCGAGTACGTGGACATCCACAACAACGGCAGGTCGAAGCTTCAGCTCAAGGGCTACAAGCTGAAGGACGACACCGGCTACACCTACACCTTCCCCGGCTTCACCATCGGCGCCGGGAAGACGGTCCGGGTCCACACCGGCAAGGGCCGGAACACCGCCTCCCACGTCTACTGGAACCGCGGCTCGTACGTCTGGAACAACACCGGCGACAAGGCCCGGCTGATCAAGCCGGGCGGCGCACTCCTGCACTCCTGCTCCTGGGGCCGGGGCAACGGCGTGAAGGTCTGCCACTGACCGCAGTGAAGGGGCCGCCGCGGCCGGGGGGTCCGCGGGAGCGGCCAGGGGGTGGTCCGGAGGGTCAGGGCTCCGGACCACCCCGACCGAGGGGCCGGACGCGCCGAGGGGGGCGTGGCCGGGGCCGCCGGGGAATGCGGGCCCGCGGCCCACGGTTGACGTGCGGCATGAGCACACACCACAGCGCCGAGGTCCTCCGTTACACCGCGTTCTCGGCCGACCCGGACGGGGGCAACCCGGCCGGGGTCGTCCTGGACGCCTCAGGGCTCGACGACCCGGAGATGCTCGCCATCGCGGCGGAGCTGGGCTACAGCGAGTCGGTGTTCCTCACCGCGCCGGACGGCCGTGGCGGGCACACGGTCCGCTACTTCAGCCCGAAGGCGGAGGTGCCCTTCTGCGGCCATGCCACGGTGGCCGCCGCCATCGCGCTCGCCGAGCGGGACGGCCCCGGTGACCTGGTGTTCTCCACTCCCGCCGGGACGGTGCCGGTCACCGTCGCCCGTGAGGGCGGCGAGCTCCGGGCCACCCTGACCAGCGTCGAGCCGCACACCACGGACGCCGCGCCGGAAGACGTGGCGGAGGCGCTGGCCGCACTGGACTGGCCGGCCGCCGGGCTGGACCCCGCGCTGCCTCCGCGCATCGCGTACGCGGGCGCCCGCCACCTGGTGCTGGCCGCCGCGAGCCGGGAACGCCTGGCGGACCTGTCGTACGACTTCGCACGGCTGGAAGCCCTCATGCACCGGCTGGACCTGACGACCGTTCAGCTGGTGTGGCGTGAGTCCGGCACCGTCTTCCACGTCCGCGATCCGTTCCCGGTCGGCGGTGTCGTCGAGGACCCGGCGACGGGCGCGGCGGCGGCGGCCTTCGGTGCCTACGCGCGCGAACTGGGCCTCGTCCCGGACGACGCGGTCCTCACCCTGCACCAGGGCGCCGACATGGGACGCCCGGGCACCCTCACCGTCGGGCTGCGGCCCGGCGACGCGCGGATCAGGGTGAGCGGGACGGGTACCCGCATCGGCTGACGGCCCGGGGGCTCCGCCGGGCGCGGGCAGGGACCTGCCGCTTCCACGCCCGGCGGAGCGGCCCGCGCGGCCCGGGTGCGCTCCGGCCGGTACGCGGGCCGGACCCTCAGCACGATGTCAGCTTCGGCTCCTCGGGGGCCGGCTGCTTCATTATCGGCTTCAGGTGCCGGGCGTAGATCCCGGCCCACTGCGACGGCTCTCCCGCGGTGCCCGCCATGATGTCCGCCAGCGCCCCGCACACCTCACGGTGCAGCCCCGTCTCCCCCTGCTCCATCGCCACGCCGTAGCCCTCGGATCCCCCGAGGCTGTCGAGGGCCTTCGTCTTCTCGGAGTACTTGTCGGCGAGCCCGGCGACGATCACGTCGTCCGTGGCCACCGCGTAGACGGCCGACCTGGGGTTCAGCAGCGCCTTCACGCAGTCCTCGTACCCGGCGCGGAGGTCCATCTGGCCGCCCAGGCCCTCCTTCTCGATCCAGTCCGCGTAGACCGACTCCCGCGCGGTGCAGACGTCGGCGGTGGGATCGTCCTGGAGGTCCTTGAGGTCGTTGTACGGCCGGTTCTTGCGCACCAGGAGTCCCTTGAGCGCCTCGAAGTAGGGACCGGCGAACTTCACCTTGTCCTCCTTCTCACGCTGTTCACTGATGCTGTACGTGGCCAGCACCAGATCGATCCTCCCCGTCTCCAGCAGATCGCTGCGGTTGCCCGAGTTCACGCTGACGAACTCCACCTGGCCGTCCTTGAAGCCCAGATGCCGGGCGAGTTCCCTCGCGAGGTCGACCTCGAACCCCTTGTAGCCGGTGCCGGACCTCACGCTCAGTCCCGGCTGGTCGGCCTTGACGCCGACACGCAGGGTCCGGTGGGTGTCGCTGAACCTCGGGACCTCCGTCGCGCCGGCCGCGGGGGCACCCCTGCCCGCCTCCGGGGCGCCCTTCGACCCGTCGTCGCTCCCGAACCGGTTCCAGGCGAAGAGCCCTCCGCCGAGGAGCGCCGCCGTGCAGAGGACGGCCACCGGGACCTTCCACCGGCCCGGACGGCCGCCGCCCGACGCCTCGGGCCGCCCCGCCCCCGGCGTGTGCCGGACGGGACCGGCGGGCCCTACGGGACTCCCCTGCCCCGCCGGGCCCGGGGGCGGCGCACCGGCGCCTCCCCCGGGCCTGGTGGGGACCGGTTCCGGGGTCTCCGCCGTCCTCACGGGCGGCGGTTCCGCGGGCCTGGCCCGGGCCACCGGGCTGTCCAGCGCGGCCACGTCCTGGGTCACGGCCCGCAGCAGCCGGTCGGCCTCGGCGGCGTCGGGCCGCTGCCCGGGGTCCTTCTGGAGCAGCCCGGCGATCAGCCCGGCCAGCGGGCCGGCGTACCTCGTCGGCGGCGTCGGCGACTCGCGGACGGCGATGAGGACCTCGAAGCTGCCGCCTCCGTCGAACGGGCGCCTGCCCTCCACCATCTCGTAGAGCGTGACACCGAGCGCCCACAGGTCGGACGCGGTGGAGGCCGGGCGCGGGTTGTCGGGGGTGTGGCTGAGCAGCTCGGGTGCGAGGTACTGCGGAGTCCCTATGATCTCGTGGGAGCGCGTGACCTGCGCCGCGCCCTCGAAGGTGGCGATCCCGAAGTCCATGAGGAGCGCGCGCCCGTCGGGGCGGAAGAGGATGTTGTGGGGCTTCACGTCGCGGTGCAGCACCCCGGACTCGTGCACGGCGGCCAGTCCGCGCAGCACCTGGAGGCCGATCCGTGCCGCGTGGGGCACCGAGAGCTGCTGCTGCTCGTGCAACAGGTCGGCGAGGGAGCGGGAGTTGAGCAGCTCCATCACGATCCAGACCTGGTTGCCGTCCTCGATCACGTCGTGCACGGCGACCACGTTCTGGTGGCCGATCCTCGCGATGGCCTGCGCCTCACGGCGCGCCCTGCTGACCCAGTTCGCCTGGGCGTCGGAGCTCGCCGCGCCGGGGTAGAGCAGCCCCTTGACGGCCACCCTCCGGTCCAGGCTCGTGTCCAGGGCCTCCCAGACGACGCCCATCCCGCCGCGGCCGAGCTGGCGCAGCAATCTGTAACGGCCCGCTATCACCGTGTCCGGCGCGTCGTCCGGACCGCCGCCGGCTGTGCCCTCGCTGCGCATCCAGGCCCCCCAGGAGATGTTCATCGACAGGGACAGCAACTTTAGACGCATCTCGGACAGATCCGAGCGGCGTGACCGGTCGGTGACAGCCGCCTCGCCGGGCCGTGACATCCCGGGCACGGCAGCCCGGGCGGCGGGACGGGACTGTCGCACGCACGGTGGGGCGAATGGGGCGATCTCGCTCAACCGGCTTGCGCCGGGCTCTGGTTGGCCCTCGGCCTCCGGCACTCCCCCGCCGTGACCGGGCAGTCCCGCGGACGACGACGGGCGCGCGAGGGGCGGCCCGGCCCGCGCTGATGGACGCGCGGACCGTACCCGGCGTCGGCACACGAGCGGACCCGGCACCCGCGCGAACGGGACGGCGCGCCGTCGCCGCGTGAGGCGTGGAGGCGGCGGGGCGCGCGGTACGGCCGCCCGCGCGTGAGCGGGCCGGACCCCCGCCACACGCGCGGGCGGGCAGATCGGGAGCCGGCGTGCGTGGGCGGACGCCGCGCCCGCCCACACGCGGGCCACCGACCACTGGAGCGAGCCGGTGGCAGTGGGTTCCGCCCCGTCCACCGCGCGGGCCGACGGCGGCGAGGCCGGTGCGGGGATCGCTCGTCCCCCGCCCCCGCGCGCGGGCCGGCGTCCGTGGTGGCGCGGGCCGGCCCGGGCCCTGGTCAGGCGAGCAGGCCGGCGACCTCCTCCATCTGTTCGGGCCGCAGCGGGCCGTGGGCGAGGGCCGCCGCGTTCTCCTCGGCCTGGGCGACGGTCCGGAAGCCGGGGATCGGCACCGTTCGGCCGCTGCGGGCCCACAGCCAGCCGAGGGCCCCCTGGGCGAGGGTGCGGCCGTCGGCGGTCAGCACCTCGCGGACGGCCTCGACCCATGCCGCCCAGTGCCCGGCGGGCACCCCGCCCTTCTCGTACCAGCTCAGCCAGGCGGGCGGGGCGGACCGGATGTCCCCCTCGGCCGCCCGGCGGCGGCCGCGCGCGCCGGTGAGCAGGCCCATGGCCAGGGGGCTCCGGATGACGCTGATCAGCCCCCGCTCCTCGCTGAGTTCCAGCATGGCGGGGGCGTCCTCCAGCACGTTGCACGCGTGCTGGACGGCCGCGCAGTGCTCGCCCTCGGCGAACAGCGCGGCCCGCTCCGGGTCGTCGGTGCTCCAGGCGTAGGCCCTGATCAGCCCCTCGGAGACGAACTCCTCGCAGGCGTCGCGCAGTTCGGCCGCCCGGTCGAGCGGGGTGTCGCCGAGGTGCAGCTGGTAGAGGTCGATCCGGTCGGTCCCCAGCCTGCGCAGCGAGGCGATGAGCGCCTCACGGGCGTACGCGGGGGAACGGTCGGCCCCGTCCATCGTGCGGGTCCGCTCGTCGAAGAGGTTGCCCCACTTGGTGGCGACGAAGGCCTCGTCCCGCCTGCCCGCGAGCGCCCTGCCCAGTACGCGTTCACTGTGCCCGGCCCCGTACACGTCCGCGGTGTCGAAGAACGTCACCCCGAGGTCGAGCGCCCGGCGGATCGCGGCCACCGACTCCTCGTCGTCGACCTCGCCCCAGCCCAGCGGGCTGCCGTCGGCGGCCGACCACTCACCGCCGATCGCCCAGCACCCGAAGCCGAGCGCTCCCGCGCCGGTCCCGCTGCCGTCGTGCGTCCTGTGCCGCCAGTCCGTTTCCGTCGTCATGCCGCAGAAGCTACGAGTTGGAGCGCACGAGAGGTCAAGCGCCCCGGCCGGGAACAGAGCCAACGCCGTTCGCCGTGAGGCCGGTTCACGTACACACCGGCCCACGCGGCCACCGCAGCCGGCCGCGCGGTCGGCGGCGGCGGAGGGGCGCCGACACCGCCCGGACCGCCTCCCGGACCTCGTCCTCGCGGGAGCCCTGCCCGCAGGGGCGTTCCCCGGCTGGCCGGGGAGCCGGACGCCGGCCGGGCGAGCCGGGCGAGCCGGGTGAGTCGGGCCGGGCTGCGGGGCGCGGGCCGGGCAGGATGGCGTCCATGGCCCTACCGCTGACCGTCCCCAGCATGACCGCCGGAGCCGACTTCGTCCTGCGGCCCTGGGAGATGAGCGATCTGCCCCTCGTCCGCGAGGCGGCGGAGGACGACTACATCCCGCTGATCACCACGATCCCCTCGCCGTACTCCGACGAGGCGGCCGAGGCCTACGTCCGCCGCCAGTGGGACCGGGCGGCGGCCGGTGCGGGGTATCCGTTCACCATCGCGCGGACCCGGGACCGGCGGCCGGTCGGCTTCATCGAACTCCGGCTCACGGACGCGGCGGAGGGCCGGGCGGCGCTCCGCTACTGGATGACGGTCCCGGGCCGCGGTCAGGGGGTCACCGGCGCGGCCCTGCGCACGGTCACCACCTGGGCCCTGCACGAGCTGCGCATCCCCCGCGTCCAGGCCCTCGTCGAACCGTGGAACACCGCCTCGGTCCGGACCGCCGAGAGCGCCGGCTACCGGTGCGAGGGGCTGCTGCGCGGCTGGCAGGAGATCGGGGGGCGGCGCCGCGACATGCTGATGTACGCGCGGCTGAACGACGACCGGCCGCCCGGTGACCGGCCACCGGCGGCGGGCTGAACACGAGGCGTTACGATCGCGGGCACCGCGGTGGTACCGCGGATGCCCGCGACCGCCGGAACACCCAGGAGAGTCGAGCCTTGTCCGAACCACGCATCGGCGTGTCCGTCGTCACCATGGGAGACCGCCCGCAGCAGGTCGAGGCGCTGCTGGCGTCGGTGGCCATGCAAGATGTGCGTCCCGCCCGCGTGGTCGTCGTGGGCAACGGCTCGGAGCTCCCCGACTACCGGTCCTTCCCCGGCCTGGCGGACCTCGACGGCGGGGTGACCCTGCTCGAACTCCCCGAGAACCTCGGCTGCCCCGGCGGCCGCAACGAGGCCCTGGACGCGCTCGCCGGCTTCGGTGACGTGGACGTCGTCATCGAACTGGACGACGACGGGCTCCTGGTGGACAAGGACGTGTTCCGCACGGTCCGTGAGCTGTACGCCGCCGACCCGCGCCTCGGCATCGTCGGCTTCCGCATCGCGGACGAGCACGGGGAGACGCAGCGCCGGCACGTTCCGCGCCTCCGCGCCAAGGACCCGATGCGCGGGGGCCCGGTCACCGCGTTCCTCGGCGGCGGACACGCGCTCTCCATGAGGATGCTCGCCGAAACCGGCCCCTGGCCCGCCGAGTTCTTCTTCACGCACGAGGAGACGGACCTGTCCTGGCGGGCACTGGACGCGGGCTGGACGGTCCTCTACGAACCCGGACTGCTGCTCCAGCACCCCAGGACGTCCCCGGCCCGGCACGCGGTCTACTACCGCATGACCGCACGCAACCGTGTCTGGCTGGCCCGCCGGAACCTGCCCTTCCTCCTGGTCCCCGTCTACCTCGGCACCTGGATCCTGCTCACCCTCGCCCGGACCCGCTCGGCGACCGGTCTGCGCGCCTGGGCGGCCGGCTTCGCCGAGGGAACGCGTACCCCGTGCGGCGGACGCGCCCCGATGCGGTGGCGCACCGTGTGGCGCATGACGCGCCTGGGCCGCCCGCCGGTCATCTGAACGCGCGGGGGAGGCACACCGGCCGGGGCCGGTCCGTCCGCCGGGCGCCCGGCCTCCCGGGGAGGAACACGGCTCAGCCGGCCGCCGCCCACCGGTACAGCACGTCCGGCTCCTTCTCCTCGTTGCGGCTGCCGTCGTCGTACGCCACGGCGACGAAGCCGTGCCGCTCGTAGAAGGCGCGTGCGGCGGAGTTGCGCTGGAAGGTGTAGAGGCTCAGCTTCCCCCGCGAGGCCTCCTTCACCCGCTCCAGCAGCAGCGTCCCGATGCCCCGCCGCAGGCTGTCGGGCCGCAGGTAGAGCTGGTCGAGCACGTCCCCGTCCAGCGAGGCGAAGCCCAGCACCTCCCCCGGCTCCCCCTCGGCCACCCAGGTCCTGGTGCCGGGCAGGAGGACCTGGGTGATCCAGGCGAGCGTGTCCTCGTCGCTGTGCACCCGGAGCAGACCGGGCAGGGCGGCCGCCCGCGAGGCGAGGAAGACCCGGGTGATCCCCTCCGCGTCCCCGGCGGTGGCCGCCCGCAGCCGTACGGTCGTGTCCTCGGTCATCCGCCGCTCCCCCGCATCGTGAACGCACAGGTATACCAGGGCGGTCCGCCGGTATCAGCGGCCCGTCAGGATCCGGGGCCCGCGCGTCAGGAGACCGTCAGCACCGCGCTCCGGGTGCCCTCCCCGGAGCTGTCATAGGACGGACGGCGGGACGTTCGGGAGAGGTGGGGGCGATGCGGCCGAGAGTCGTGGCCGGGGTGGGCGGCGGGCACGGGAGTCCGGCGGTACTGCGCCGCGCCGCGGCCGAGGCCCGCCTGCGGGGTGCGGAGTTGTGGGCCGTACTGGCCTGGGACGCGCCCGGGGCGGGAGCCGGCGGGCGGCACCTCACCGGTCCCGCGCCCTCGCTGTCGGTGTTCCGTGAGGATGCGGCCGAGCGGCTGCGCCGCTCGCTCGGCGCGGCCTTCGGGGCGGCGGGGGCGGGGGTGCCGCTCACCGGGCGCGCCGTGCGGGGCACCCCCGGCGCCGCACTCGTGGACATCGCGGACGACCAGGACTGCGTGATCGTGGTGGGGACCGGATCGCGCGGCGCGGCGCACCGCCTCCTGTGGCCGTCCGTGGCCCGGTACTGCCTGGCGCACGCGCCGTGCCCCGTACTGGCCCTACCGCCGTCACCCCTGCGCGCCGGCCTGGCGGCCGTCCACCGCCGCAACGTCCTGCGTCTGCGGCTGGACACGCGGGAACTCACGGACCGGGACGGCGTGTGACTCCACGGACCGAACGGGACGAACGTTGCATAATGCGGCCTCCAGGCAGCACCGCCCACCCACCGGAGGAGTTCAGCCGTGCCCCTGACCCGTACAGAGCGTGAGCAGTTCCTGGCCGAACCGCATGTCGGCGCACTGGCCGTGGACGCGGCGGAGGAGGGCCGGGCGCCGCTCACCGTGCCGATCTGGTACCAGTACCTGCCCGGCGGCGACCTGTGGATCATGACGGGACGCGACTCGCGCAAGGGCCTCGCCATCGCGGACGCGGGGCGCTTCAGCATCATGGCCGACCGCGTCACCCCGACCGTGCGGTACGTCTCGGTCGAGGGCCCCGTCGTCGCCACGCTCCCCGCCACCCGTGACCAGCTGGTGGAGATGTCGTCCCGCTACCTGCCCGCCGGGAAGGTCGACGCCTACGTCGCGTCGGCCTGGCGCGACCACGGTGCGCAGGTGGTCATCCACATGCGCCCCCAGCACTGGCTCAGCTCGGATCTGGGCGAGATCTGAGCCGTGCCGGCCGCCCGCGCGCACCGGCCGCCGGGCGCGGGCGGCCGGATCCCGCACCCGCCCCCGGCGGCGGAACCCCGGCGTTCCGCCGTCACCTGCGACACCGCGCCGACCTGCGCGGCCCCGTCGGAACCGGTGGCGGACCGGGTCGGCTGAACCCCTGATTCCGCAAGACATGGTTCGAGCCGATCTTGTGGCATAGATCGTTTAGGCTCTGGGCAGCATCAGGGCGCACATGATGAGCCATCAATTTCAGGCCCAAAACGTGCACTTCGAGTCAATGGGCGTCAATTCCGATCGCCCTTCCGCAGGGGCGGGGGCCTGCGGATCGTCTCACGAGAGGACGCCAATGCCGCAGGACGTCACATTCGACCTCCCCTTCAAGGCCCCGGTCAGCGAGCACCTCGCCCACGCACGGGAGCGCCACCTGCGCTGGGTGTGGGAGATGGGCCTGGTACGCAGCCAGGCCGGGTTCGAGGAGTACCAGTCCTGGGACCTGCCCCAGGCGGCGGCGCGGACCTATCCGCACGCCTCGGCCGAGGACATGGTCGTCCTGATGAACTGGTTCTCCCTCGCCTTCCTGTTCGATGATCAGTTCGACTCCGGGAGTCCGGATCGCGCGGACCGGATAGCGGAGGTCGCGCGGGAGCTGATAGCCACCCCGCTGAGGCCCGCCGGGACGGCCCCCCGGGTGGTCTGTCCGATCACCGTGGCCTGGGCCGAGGTGTGGGCCCGCCTCTCGGATGGCATGTCCCTGACTTGGAGGACCCGCTTCGCCGCCTCCTGGGGCCGTTTCCTCGTGGCGCACACCGAGGAGGTCGACCTGGCGGCCGGGGGCGGAGCCGGAACCCTCGGCATCGAGGAGTACGCGGAGTTCCGCCGCCGCACCGTCGGCATCCACCACAGCATCGACGCGGGTGAACGCAGCCGCGGCTTCGAGGTGCCGGCCCAGGTGCAGGCGCACGACCTGATGGTCCGGATGCGGGACCTGGCCGCGGACACCATCGGGTTCATGAACGACATCCACTCCTTCGAGCGGGAGAAGCGGCGCGGCGACGGCCACAACCTCATCGCGGTGCTGCACCGGGAGCGCGGCTGCACGTGGGAGGAGGCCGCCGACGAGGCGTACCGGATGACCACCCGGTGCCTGGAGGAGTACCTCGAACTGGAGGCGCGCGTACCGGTGATGTGCGAGGAGCTCGGGCTCGGTGCCGAGCAGCGGGACCAGGTGCGGATGGGCGTGGAAGCCATCCAGCACTGGATCAGCGGCAACTACGAGTGGGCGCTGACCTCGGGCCGGTACTCCGCCGCGAAGGAGGGCCCGGCCGCCACGGCTGAGCTGGCGGGCAGGGGATCGCTGGACGATCTGCTCGCCGTCTGACACGGCGGTTCCCGCCCGGCCGGAGGGCCCGGCCGGGCGGGAACGCGGGACGCGGTGGCTACTGCACCGTGAACTCGACCGGGAGGCTGTCCAGACGCGCTTCCCAGGTGGAGGCCGTCGAGGTGAGTTCGTCGACGGGTACCGACAGGCGCAGTCCGGAGAGCCGGTGCAGCAGGACGTCGACGGCGGTCTCGATGATCGCCTGGCCGATGCCCTGGCCGGGGCACTCGTGCGGGCCGCCGCTGAACGCGAGGTGCGACTGGTTGCCGTGCACGGAGACGCCCGAGTCCGGCCGGATGTCCGGGTCGAGGTTGCCCGCCGCGAGCCCGAGCACCAGGAGGTCGCCCTCCTTGATCTGCGTACCGCCGAGTTCCAGGTCCGCCGTGGCGAAACGGCCCGGGAGGACCGCCAGCGGCGGGGTGTTCCACATGGCTTCCTCGACGACCCCGGAGAGGTTCAGCTGGCCGCTGACCAGTCCCGCGAGGCGCGAGGCGTCGGTGAGGACCAGCTCCAGCACCCGGGCCAGCAGGTTGCTGGTCGTGGTGTGGGCGGTGATCAGCACCAGCCGCAGGTGGCTGAGGATCTCGCCCTCGTCGAGGCCGGCGGTGTGCGCGAGCAGCCCGGTGGTGAAGTCGGGACCGGGCTCCTCACGCTTGCGCTCGGCGAGGTCGGCGAGGATCTCCATGATGCGGTCGTTGTGCGCAAGGGCGTCCGGACCGCCCTTGATGACCTGGGCGCACGAGACCGCGAGGCTGCGCCCCTCGGCCGCCGGGAGCCCGAACAGCCGTGTCAGGACGAGCATCGGGAGGTACTCGGCGTACTCCCCGACCAGGTCGGCGGCGCCCTTCCCGGCGAACACGTCGATCTGCTTGTTCGCGAAGTGCGTGACGTGGCGCCGGATGCCCCGCCCCGCGAGCGTGTCCAGGTTGTCGGTGACGGCCCTGCGCAGCCTGCGGTGCGGCTCGCCGTCCTGGGACACGCAGTCGGGGCGCCAGCCGAGCATCTGGATGAGCGGCGAGGTCTCCTCGACGCCCCCTTCCTGCCAGTCGCGCCAGATGCGGGAGTCCCGGCTGAACTGGAGGGGGTTGTCCAGCACCCGCCGGCTCTCGCGGTAGCCGAGGACCAGCCAGGCGCGGACGTCGCCCTCCAGGAGGACCGGGGCCACGGCCCCGTACTCCTTGCGGAGCCGCCCGTAGATGCCCTGCGGGTCGAGCGCCGCGTCCGGGCCGTACAGCCGGGTGAGGTCGTCCGCACCGCCGTGCATGACCGGGCAGCCGCGAACGGCGTCGCCGTCGTTCGCCGGGTGATCGGTCATCGGGGCTCCAGGGCGACGGCGGAGCGTTCCTTGAGGTGCTGGATCAGGGCGATCAGCACGTCACGGCTGGAGTTCCGGTCCCGGGCGTCACAGGTCACGACCGGGGTGTGTGCGGGGATGTCCAGGGCGTCGCGTATCTCCTCGACCGGGTGCCCCTTGGAGTCGGGGAACACGTTCAGGGCGATGACGAAGGGCACGTTCTGCCGTTCCATCTCCTCGATGGCCCGGAAGCTGGAGGCCAGCCGACGGGTGTCCACCAGGACCACGGCACCGAGCGCACCCTTGAACAGGCCGTTCCACAGGAACCAGAACCGCTCCTGTCCCGGTGTGCCGAACAGGTAGAGCACCAGCTCGTCGTTGATGCCGATCTTGCCGAAGTCGAGGCTGACGGTGGTCTGCTGCTTGTCCGCCACCCCGATCAGATCGTCGACGTCCACGCTGGCCTGGGTCAGCGTCTCCTCGGTGGTGAGCGGCTTGATGTCGCTGACCGAGCGCACGAGGGTGGTTTTCCCCGTGCCGAAACCGCCGGCGATCATCACCTTCACCGAGCGGGTGCCCCCGGCCGTCTGCCGGTCGGGATGGTCAAAGCCTTTGAAGTCCACTGAGTACCTCCTCAAGGAGCGCGATGTCGGGCCCGCGGCCGGCGGCTGACGCCGGGATGGGATCACGGGCTTCGACGCGGCCTGCGTCCAGCAGATCGGCCAGGAGCACCGCGAGAATGTTGAAGGGCAATCCGAGGTGGGCGCCGAGTTCGGCCACCGACAGCGGATCGCGGCAGCGCCGGAGTATCTCCTCGTGCTCGTGCTGCAGGCCGGGCTCGGCTGCGACACGGGAGATGACGAGGGTCGCCACGTCCAGGGTCGACGCCGAACCCCCCGGTCCGCTGCGCCCCCCGGTGAGGACGTAGTAGCGCTCGAGACCGGGCGGGTCCGTGGGCCGGCGGGGACCACTCATCCAGAGTGCTCCTCCAGGCGCGGGCTGGTGCCGAGAAGCTCACCCATCCTGCGCGCCAGGTCCCTCATCTGGTGCCCGAGCAGGCCCTGGTCGAGCCCCTCCCTGGCGAGAACGCCGAGATACGTCTCCACACCGGCCCGCACCACGAAGAGGTGGCCGCCGTCGACCTCGATCATCGCCAGGCGGAGCTGCCCCGCGTACTTGGGGAATTGCTCGGCGACGGGCTGCGCGAGGGCCTGCAGCCCCGCGACCACGGCGGCGAAGCGATCCACGTCGTCGGGGTCGTCGGCGCCGTAGGAGGTGATGGCCTTGCCGTCGCTGGAGGCCACGAGGGCGAAGCGGATCTCCCGGATACTCTCCGTCAGATCCCGGAGCGCCCAGCTCACGTCGGTTCCCTGTTGCGTCATGTGGACTAGTCGCTCTCTTCAGTGCGGTTGGACTCGCGGACGGGGGTCGCCTCGATGACGCCCGGGTCGGCGTCCTCGCGTCCGGCCGTGGCGAAGGCCGCGAGGCCGGCGAACGAGGCGTCGGGCGGCACGGCGGCCACCGACTCCGTGCTCCGTTCGACAGCGCCCTGCTGGGCGCTCGGGGCGTCGGCCCGCCTGCTCCTGCGTCGCGGCAGACCGCCGGGCGTGGTGTCCCAGTCCTCGACGGTTTCGGCGCGCTCCACGGGCACGGAGACCTCGGCCGGCACGGGGACCGGCTCGGCCCTTTCCACGACGGGCCTGACCGGCTCGATGGCGGGGGCCGACAGATGGCTGAAGTACTTGTGGGGAACCACCACGACCACGGAGGTGCCCAGCCACGGCGAGTCCGCGAAGGTGACCCGGATGCCGTAGCGGCGTGCCAGGGCACCCACCACGCGCAGGCCCAGGTTGGCGTCCTCCGAGATACCGCCCAGCCCGGGGCCCTTCGCGGTACCCGCGAGGGACTGCTCCGCCTCGCGCTTGCGCTCGTCGCTCAGCCCCTTGCCCGCGTCCTGGATCTCGATGCCGACCCCGTTGGGCACCTCCTTGCCGGAGACGACCACGGGCTCCGTGGGCGGCGAGTAGCGGGCCGCGTTGTCCAGGAGGTGGGCGAAGATCAGGGTGAGGTGGTCCACCAGACCGCCGTCCACCCCGAGTTCGGGCAGGTGGCGGACCTGGATGCGGTTGAAGTCCTTGATGCGGCCGATGCCGCCCCGCACCACGCTGAGCAGTCGCTGCGGCTCCTGCCACTGGCGCCCGGGCCGGTCGGACCCTCCGAGCACGCCGATGCTGGCGGCGAGGCAGTCGGCGGGGCCGATCTCCTGGTCGAGCTCCATGAGCCCCTGGGCCACCGCGGGCAGCCGCCCGTGCTCGCCCTGCATCTCGTGCAGCCGTCCGCGGAGCCGGCCGGTCAGCACGTGGATCCGGCTGCCGATGCCCACCACGGCCTGTTCGGCCGACGTGGAACGATTCAGCTCCTCCTCCACACCGAGCAGCGCGGTCCGCAGGACCTTGCGCTGCGCGGCGCGCATCTGCGGGCTCGCGTCCGGCTCCTGGCCGACCTCGGCCAGGATGTCGTCGATGGACTCACCCTCGCGAAGCCGCTTGATCGCTTCGGGGAGACCGCTCTCGCCGAGTCTGCCGACGGCGGCCTGCTGGAGCACGAGGTGCTCCTCCATGGCCCTGGTACGTGCGGCGATGCCGGCCTCGTACGCCTGGTTGTTCTCCGCGAGCCGGGCCTCGAAGGCGGCTGCCTGCTCGCCGAGTTGGGCCTCCAGCGCGGACCGCTCGACCGCGAATCTCTGCTCCCGGCCGGCGACGTCCGCGTAGCGCTGCTGGGACTGCTCGGTCTGCGCCGAGCGGAATTCCTCGTTCGCACGGCCGAGCTGGTTCCGGGTCCTGACGAGGAGCCGTACACAGGCCGCGCCGGCGACGGTGACCGCGGCACCCGCGAACGTCGCGGGTATCTGGACCTGATCAGGTGCCGCCACCGCGGTGGCGACGGTTCCAGCTCCTAAGGCCAGCGGCATCAGCCACCAGCCGTACCAGGCGACCGGTGCGCGTGCCGCCGGGGGTGGAGTGGCAAGTTCCATCTGCATCCTTCGAGAGCAACACAATCGAACAGGGGGGTCGTGCGGGCGCCGCGCACGCATGCGGGCAGCGCGACAGCGGCCGAGTGAGTTCGAGTCAACTCGCCGCGCCGCAGGGGAGCCTATCGGGTTTGGTATGCAAGTGATCAACTCTCCTCCGCATACCGGAGCTATTCGATCACGCTGTGGCCTGAACCTTCCGGCCACCGGGGTACGACTCGGACAGGCCCCTGCGACTCGCGGGGCGTGGCCCGGCCCCGCGGGGCGGAACGGCCCCGGGGCGGGGCCCGCAGAACGGCCGGAAAGGGCCTTTGACATGGGCCGCAAGGCGGCCGGAACGGCAGGCGGAGGGGCGGGCCGCGCTCCGGGGGCGACGCCTCCGCGGAAGGCGGTCGTGCGATGGCCTCCGTCGCTCGCTCCCGTGTCCCGCTCACGGCCGACGGCCGGGATCAGGGGGGTACGCCTCCACCGGGGACGGTGCGCGCATCGGACCGGCGCGCGAAGAGGGCAGACCCGGGGCGTGCGCACCGGGTCCATGAGCGCCGCGCGCTTCGGCGAGCGGCACGATGCCCCGGCGGCCCCCGGGTCGCCGTCCCCCGCCCCGCCGGACCGCCCCCTGTCGCCGCCCATCGCCCCCGCCGACAGCCTTCCCGGACAAGGAAACTGATGAACCGTCCGCGCGGTCCCCCGCGCCGGACCCCTCCGGCGGGACACTGCGGACCTGTTGCGCGGCCCGTCGGGTCGGGCCCGCGCGTCCCGGAGCCGCGCACCGGAGCAATGCCCCGGAGGAGTGACGCCGCCTGATCGAACGAGTTTGAGATCCGGCCGCCGGACCCTGCCCGGCCAATCCCCGGCATCAGAACTGGTGTTCACGATATGCCCGCCACAGGGCCGTTACGGGACCGGATCCGGCGCGTTTTTGGAGCACCAGTGCCATCCGGCAGCCCAGACGGAGGACGCCATGCATCCCACTCCCGCCCGCCCGCAGCAGCCCCCCGCATTCGAACAGCGCCTTCACCCCGCCCACAGGGTTGACGGCCTCACCGGCTCGGTACGACGGGAAACGGGGTGGGCGGCATGAGCCGGCCGGCCGCTCCCTCACCCGACGGCGTTCCGGGGCCGCGTACCACCCCGCCACCGCCGGACTCCGCCACAGCGCGCCCCGGCGGACCGCACGACGACACCCCCGGCACTCCTCCCGGCGGGCCCCACGGCATCCCCGCCGCGCCGCCCGGCGGCAATCCGCCCGCGTCCGGCGCGACGGACGGCTCGGAACCGCGGAGTGCGAAGCCACTGGGTCCGGAAGCGCAGAACCCGGAACCGGGGAGCTCGGAGCCGGGGAACCCGGAACCCCGGATGCGGTACGTCGACCTGACCGGCAGCCGCGAGGCCGCCGGCCGCTCGATCCGTATGCGGGACATGGCCCGGCGCCTGCCCCAACTGGTGCGCCGCTCGCTGGGACTGGCGTGGCGGGTCGACCGTGGGGCGACCACCGGGCTCCTGCTGTGCCAGGCGGCGGCCGGGGTGATGCAGGCCCTGGGCCTGGTCGCCATCAGCGGCACCCTCACCGCGCTCCTCACCGGCGGTGACGTCTACGACCGGCTCGTCGACGCCTGGCCGTCGGTGGCGCTCCTGGCCGGTGCGGCCGGGGCTCGCGCCCTGCTGGGGATCACCGTCAACTGGCTGTCCTCCCGTCTCGGCCCGCTGATGTCCCGCGAGGCCGAGCAGATGCTGCTCACCGGCTGCGCCGAGGTCGAGTTGTGCGCGTACGACGACCCCGGCTTCAACCGGGACCGTGAGGCCGCCGACCGCGGGGCACAGGTCACCGGCGACCTGATCGACGAGGGCCAGGACCTCATCGCGTCGGGTGCCAGCTTCCTCGCCGGGGCGATCGTGCTGGCCGGCGTGCACTGGGTCCTCCTCCCGCTCCTGGTGGCGGCCAGCCTCCCGCAGGCCCTGGCCCAGGTCAGCGCCGCCCGCGTGCGCTACCTGGCGAACCTGCGCAGCAACGGCGACCAGCGGATGCTGTCGGTGCTGCGCTGGCACATCTACACCAAGGACGCCGCCGACCAGATCCGCGCGGGCACCATGGCCGGATTCCTGTCCGGCCGGTACCGGCAGACCGTCTCCCGGATCAACCGCGAGGACCGGGCGGCGGCCGACAAGGGCGCCCGCATGTCCCTGCTGGGGGCGCTGTGCGGCGGGCTGGGGTCGGCGGTGGTGTGGGCGGCGGTCGTATGGCTGCTCGCGACCGGCAGGATCACCGTCGGGCGTGCCGGGACGGCCGTCTTCGCCCTGCAGACGGTCGGTACGTCGGTGCGCGGCCTGGTCTCCGTCGGCGCGCGGGCCGTGCGTACGGGCCTGTACATGGACGACTGGACCGGTTTCCTGGACAAGGCCGGCGGCTTCCGCATGCGCCGGGGACCGCACCACCCCGGTCCGCCGAAGACGATCACGATCGATTCGGTGTCGCACCGGTACGCCGGCAAGGACCGCGACGCGCTGTCCGGCGTCTCGCTCACCCTGCGCCGCGGGGAGGTCACCGCCCTGGTCGGCTTCAACGGTTCGGGGAAGTCGACGCTGTCGAAGCTGGTCAGTGGCCTCTACCTGCCCACGGAGGGGAAGGTGCTGTGGGACGGGGTCCCGACCCGCGACACCGACCCGCAGGCGCTGTGGCGGCAGACGGCCCTGGTCCCCCAGGACTACGCGCACTGGCCGCTGACGGTGCGCGAGAACGTGACCCAGGGACAGCCCGGGGACGGCGGCGACGCCGCGGTACGTGAGGCGTGCGAGGCGTCCGGCGCCGACGAGGTCGTCGACAAGCTCGGCGCCGGCCTGGACACCCTCCTGGCCCGCGAGTGGCTCAACGGGGAGGAGCTGAGCGGCGGTCAGTGGCAGCGCATCGCTCTCGCGCGGGCGTTCTTCCGCCCGGCCGGACTGCTGGTCCTCGACGAGCCGACCGCGAACCTCGACCCGCGCGCCGAGCACTCCATCTTCCGGCGGCTGCGGGGGCTCGCCCGGGACCGCGTGGTCCTCCTGGTCACCCACCGCATCACGAACGTCGCCGTCGCCGACCGGATCGTGGTGCTCGACGAGGGCAGGATCGTCCAGGAGGGGACGTACGCCCAGCTCGCTCAGCAGCCGGGCCTGTTCCGCCAGTTGCTGTCCTACCAGATCACGTCCGAGCGGGACGGCACGAAGCACGGAAGCCACGCGTGAACCGCCCCGCCGCCGGCCCGGCGCCGTGACACCCACGCCCGGGGCCCGTCCGCAGGTGCCGCACCGCCCCGGGTGACGACGTGCCGTCCGCCCGTGCCGGGGCGTATCCGTCCCGGCTTCCCGGCACGGGCGGAGGGGAGGCCCGGCCGGAACGCGACCGCGCCGGGCCGCCAAGGGCGCGAAGCCTCATGAGACCGGCCCGCGTCACGGGACGGACCCCGGGAGTGCGGGGACCCGGCCGGTCGCTCTCCGGGGCGGTCCGAACTCGGGGACGTCCTCGGGGGCGCGGCGGGGACCCCGGCGCGGCCCTGCCCCGGCCTCCCGGGGCAGGATGCGGCGCGTCGTCCTGCGGAGCGCGGCGGTGCGCGAGGTGCGCGGCGGTCCCGGTACCGGGCTGGTCGGAGCGGTTGCCCGCCACCCGCCGGGGAGGCCGGATTCCCCCTGGTGGCCGAGGGCGGCCGGTACGCCGGCCGGTACGGCGGCATGCTCGCAGGCCCGCCCGGCGGCCACAACGGCATCTCTCGCTTTTACTCCCTCGACTTTCCTTTCGAACGGATGCTGTGCCGGCCCGCCTCCTCGTCCGGCCACGGCTGTCCGGCCCAGGTCACCGAGCGGGATCCGCGTGACCGGGGCCGCGAGCGCGATCTGTGTCCGGGCGGCGTCGAGGCCGTCATCGGAGCCGGCGGCGGCCTCGCTGAGACGGTGGAACACATCATGCGCGGCACCGGCCTCGCCGGGCTGCCCGCGCGGACGACTGATCCAGAACACAGGTGAGACCGATTCCCCGTCACTGTGACCCGCATACAGATCAAGATTCACCCCTGCTTGGAGGAGAAGTGAGCCGTACCTGGTTGCCGCCGGAGGAGTATGCCTTGTCGGTGCCCAAGTCGACCGGGTTCGCCTGTGTGTTCTTCACCGACCGGAAGGACCGGCCGGTGCAGTTGCGAGCCACGTACTCCCCGGCGCATCCGTGGCAGTTCCCCGGCGGCACGATGGATCACGGGGAGCGCCCCTGGCAGACGGCGCGACGGGAGTGCCACGAGGAGACGGGCCTCGACGTGGAGGGGCCTCCCCGGCTGCTCGCCTCGGTCTTCGGCCCTCCCGGGAGCGACTGGCCGTTCAGCTCGACGGGGTGCGTGTTCGACGGCGGCCGGCTCACCGACGAGCAGATCCGGTCCATCGTCCTGGATCCGTACGAGCACGACGCGGTGCGGGTCCTCTCGCTGGCGGAGTGGGAGCCGCTGATGCCCCGGCAGGACTTCGCCCGCCTGGAAGCGGTGATGACGGCACGGCTGACCGGTACGGCGGCCTACTTCGACTCCTGGGGCTGGGACGACAGTTGAGCACCGCCCCGGCGACCGGCCCGCCGTGATCGCCGCTCGGGCCCGGCCGGAGCCGCTCAGCAGCACCCTGCCGGGCGCCGGCGGGCCTGAAGGGCCGGGCAGCTCCGCCGGCGCGGGCCGGAGGTCCGGTGGCGGAGCCGAAGGGGGCGGCAGACGAGTCGGGCTGTACGCCGGGTTCTGTCGCCCGGTCGCCTCGCGGCGGCCGGGGAGACGGCCATCCATCTAGGACCGGCATTGCTGCCGGTCTCGTGCGGTCTACCCGCGAACTCGGGCGGGCAGCCCTCGGACGTTCGCGCAGGAGCACCGGGGTGCTCCCTCTTGACCTTGCTCCGGGTGGGGTTTACCTAGCCGTCCGAGTCGCCTCGGACGCTGGTGGTCTCTTACACCACCGTTTCACCCTTACCGGGGACCGAGGTCCCCGGCGGTCTGTTTTCTGTGGCACTGTCCCGCGGGTCACCCCGGGTGGCCGTTAGCCATCACCCTGCCCTGTGGAGCCCGGACGTTCCTCGGGAGGGTCCGAAGATCCTCACGCGGCCGTCCGCCCGGCTCGTCTGCCGTGGTGACCATGCTACCCGCCGGTGCCGGGGGTGAAGGCCGCGATGCCCGCCTCCCAGGCGGCCGACAGGTCGGCGCCCGGGGGGAAGCGGCCGTTGAGCTCCAGGACCACCATGCCGTGGGCGAAGGCCCAGGCCGCCCGGGCGCGGTCCTCGTCGCCCCCGGCGGCCCGGTACAGCGGAGCCGCCGCCGCGTCCGCCGCTCCCCCGGCGGGCAGCGTGCGGCCCATGGTGAGGAGGTAGAGGTGCGGATGGGCCAGGGCGTACGTGCGATACGCGGTCGCGAGGGCGGAGAAGGAACCGGGGGCCGCGGCCTCGGCCGCCGCCAGGACCCCGGCGGTCTCCCTGAGCATTTCGGTGGCGAGCGCCGCCACCACGGAGGACTTGTCCGGGAAGTGCTTGTAGAGGGACGGCGCCTTGACACCCACCCGGTCGGCCAGCCGGCGCATGGTGAGCGCTTCCGGGCCCTCCGCCTCCAGCAGGGCGCGCGCGGCGGCCACGATCTGCCGGGGCCTGCCGGCCGTGGGGGCGATGGCGAGGTCACTCACGCATAAGACCTTCCCTGGTACGGAGTCGGTACGCAGTCCACGACCGAGGACGTGATCGTACGAGATACGGACAAGCCGGTCGCCGGGGACCTCGGCTGTTCCCGGTACGTCCGGAGGGGACCTCGGCTGTTCCCGGTACGCCCGGAGGGGATCTCGCGTGCTCCCGCCGCTCCTTGGACGGCCCGCGGCCTCCCGGCGCGGGGTGCCACCTCCCCGGGGCGGGTCCGTCGCCCCCGCCCGGGGCGGCGTACGCGCGGGGACCTCGCCCGCCGCGTCCCCTCCTCCCCCGGACCGGGCCGGTGCGCGGGTCTCCCGGCGGGTTCCTGGGCTCCTGGCCCGTACCCTTGCCGGGGGGGGGGCTTCCGTGCGTGAGGGAGCCCTGTGCCGCGTATGAAGGAGAACGCCCGTGCTCGTGCTGTTGCCGCCCTCCGAAGGTAAGGCCGCCTCGGGGAGCGGGGCACCGCTGAAGCCGGAGTCGCTCTCCCTGCCGGGCCTCGCGGACGCGCGGGCCGCCGTCCTCGGCGAGCTGGTCGAGCTGTGCGTGGCGGACGAGGAGAAGGCCCGCGAGGTGCTCGGCCTGAGCGAGGGGCTGCGGGGCGAGGTAGCCAAGAACACCGAGCTGCGCACCGCCGGGACGCGGCCCGCCGGGGAGATCTACACCGGTGTGCTGTACGACGCCCTCGGTCTGGCCACCCTGGACGCGGCGGCGAGGCGGCGGGCCGGGACGTCGCTGCTGGTCTTCTCCGGGCTGTGGGGCGCCGTGCGGGTGGGCGACCGGATCCCGTCGTACCGCTGCTCGATGGGCGTGAAGCTGCCGGGCCTCGGCGCGCTGAGCGCGTACTGGCGCGCACCGATGGCGTCGGTCATGCCGGAGGCCGCCGGGGACGGGCCGGTCCTGGATCTGCGCTCGTCCGCGTACGCCGGGGCCTGGAAGCCGGCGGGCGAGGTCGCGGAGCGCACGGCGAGTGTGCGGGTGCTCCAGTCCCGGATGGTCGACGGGGTGGAGAAGCGGTCCGTGGTCAGCCACTTCAACAAGGCGACCAAGGGCCGGATGGTGCGTGACCTGCTGCGCTCCGGGGCCGACCCGAAGGGACCGGCGGAGCTGGTCGAGGTGCTGGACGGCCTCGGATACGTGGTGGAGGCGCGGGCTCCCGAGCGGGCCGGACGGCCCTGGGCGCTCGACGTGGTGGTCACCGAGATCCACTGAGACCTCCACCCCACCCCGTTCGTTGCAGCATACGCAACGAGCGTTGCGCACTGTGCGGTCCTCGCGGCAGGATGAGTCCATGACCTCCTCCGCGCCCGTCGCCGTGTCCGCCTCCGTGCTGGACCTCGCCCCCGTCGTCCCCGTCGTCGTGCTGGAGGACGCGGCCGACGCGGTGCCGCTGGCCCGTGCGCTCGTGGCGGGCGGGCTGCCCGCGATCGAGGTCACGCTGCGGACGGCGGCGGCCCTCGACGCGATCCGGGCCATCGCCGCGGAGGTTCCCGGGGCCGTGGTCGGCGCGGGCACGGTGATCTCCCCGGCGCACGTCTCACAGACCGTCACGGCCGGAGCCCGCTTCCTGGTCAGCCCCGGCTGGACGGACACCCTGCTGGAGGCCATGAAGGCGTCGGGCGTGCCGTTCCTGCCGGGCGTCTCCACGACCTCCGAGGTCGTGGCGCTGCTGGAGCGCGGGGTCACGGAGATGAAGTTCTTCCCCGCCGAGGCGGCGGGCGGCACCGCGTACCTGAAGGCCCTGGCGTCCCCGCTCCCCCAGGCGCGGTTCTGCCCGACGGGCGGCATATCGGCCGCCTCGGCGCCGTCGTATCTGGCCCTGCCCAACGTCGGCTGCGTGGGCGGCAGCTGGATGGTGCCCGGCGACGCGGTGGCGGCGAAGGACTGGGCCCGTGTGGAGCGCCTGGCGGCCGAGGCCTCGGCCCTCGGCCGCGGCTGACCCGGCGGCGCGGCCCGGGGACCCCCGAGCCGTGGCCCCGGCGGACCGCTAGCGCAGGTGCGAGGTGTCGTTGAGGAGTCTCAGCGACGGGTTCCCGTCCGCGTAGTACGCCACCGTCGAGACGGAGGCCGGGGAGAGTTCCATACGGAACAGAGACTCCGGCGGGGCGCCCAGCGCGAGGCGGACCAGCGTCTTGATCGGGGTGACGTGCGTGACGAGCAGCGCCGTACGGCCCGCGTGACGGGCGATCAGCCGGTCGCGCGTCACGGAGACCCGCTCCGCCACCTCCGCGAAGCTCTCTCCGCCGCCCGTGGGTGCCGCGTCGGGGGACGCCAGCCAGGCGGTGAGGTCGGCGCCGTGGCGCTCCCGCACCTCGGCGAAGGTGAGCCCCTCCCAGACACCGAAGTCCGTTTCGCGCAGTCCCTCCTCGACCCGGACCTCCAGGCCGAGGCGGTCGGCCACGGCTTGCGCCGTCTCACGGCAGCGGCGCAGCGGTGAGCTCACGATCTCCTGGACCGTGCCCAGGGCGGCGAACGCCTCCGCCGCGCAGGCGGCCTGGTGACGGCCGGTCTCCGACAGCTCGGGGTCGCTGCCTCCGCTCCCCGAGAACCGCTTCTCCGGGGTGAGGGCCGTCTCGCCGTGCCGGAGCAGGTAGAACGTCGCGGGCGCGCCCAGATCGGGTGCGCTTGCCCAGCCCACCTGCGGGGTCCCGTCCGTGCCCGACTCCGTGGCCCCGGCCGTTCCCGGCCGTGGCCCCCGCACGCCGCCCGCCCGCGAACCGTCCGTACCGTCCGCCTGCGCCGTCCCGGCCGCACCGGGCTCGGGCGCCTCGGCCGTATCCGGCCCGGGGGTGCCCGGCGGCCGGGCGGCGGCCAGCGCGGCGCGGACCTTCGCCGCGCCCGCGGCCGCGTCGCCGGGCGGTCCGGACCGGGGCGGCGGCTCCGTCGGGAAGTAGGGGCGCATCGTGTCCATGTCGGCCGTCGAGGCACCGGGGTCCCACTGCTCACCCCGCTTGCCGGCGTCCATCGCCTCGTTCGCGAGCCGGTCGGCGTGCTTGTTCTCCGCACGCGGGATCCACTCGTACGTGACCGAGGAGGCGGGCAGGATGCCCGCGGCCTCCTCGGCGAGCGGCTTCATGCCGGGGTGCTTGATCTTCCAGCGCCCCGACATCTGCTCGACCACCAGCTTGGAGTCCATCCGGACACGCACCTCGACGGGGGTGTCCGGGAACAGCTCCCGTACCGCCCTGAGGCCGGCGATCAGACCCCGGTACTCCGCCACGTTGTTCGTCGCGACACCGATGTACTCGGCCCGCTCGGCGAGCGTGGCGGCGTCGAGCGGGTCCAGGACGACGGCGCCGTAGCCCGCGGGGCCCGGGTTGCCCCGGGACCCGCCGTCGGCCTCCACGACGAGCCGGCGGGGAGCGGGCATTACAGACCCGACTCCGAGGTGCGGACCAGGATGCGGTGGCAGTTCTCGCAGCGCAGGACGGTGTCGGGGGACGCCGCCTTCACGTCGTTGACCTCGGTGATGTTCAGTTCGAGACGGCAGCCCTCGCAGCGGCGCTGGTAGAGCCGGGCGGCGCCGACACCGCCCTGCTGGGTGCGCAGCTTGTCGTAGAGCTTGAGCAGGTCGGCGGGGATGGCACCCGCGACGACCTCGCGGTCCTTGGACACGGTGGCCGCCTCGGCGTCCAGCTCGCCGGTCGCGGCGTCACGGCGGGCCGTCGCGTCGTCGGCCTTGGCCTGCACCGCGCCGACGCGCTCGGTCAGCTCGGCGACGCGCTCCTGGGCGGACTCGCGGCGCTCCATGATCTCGAGGACGACGTCCTCCAGGTCGCCCTGGCGCTTGGCCAGCGAGGTGATCTCGCGCTGGAGGTTCTCCAGGTCCTTGGGCGAGGAGACCGCCCCGGAGTCGAGCCGCTGCTGGTCGCGGACGGCGCGCTGGCGCACCTGGTCCACGTCCTGCTCCGCCTTGGTCTGCTCGCGGGTGGTGTCGCTCTCCTCGGTCTGCGAGGCGACGAGCAGGTCGCGCAGCTGCGCGAGGTCGCTGTTGAGCGAGTCGAGCTCGGCGTGCTCGGGCAGCGAGGTGCGCTTGTGGGAGAGCTGCGACAGACGTACGTCGAGTGCCTGGACTTCGAGGAGTCGGATCTGGTCGGCGGGCGCGGCGTTCAGTTGGGGGCTCCAGAAGAGTGGTGGGTGGTCCAGGGGTCGGTGACCTGCTTCGAGACGTGGACCCGGAGGTCCCATCCGTGGCGGTCGGAGATTGCGTCGAGCTGCGCGGCGGCCTGCTCGCACCAGGGCCACTCGGTGGCCCAGTGCGCGGCGTCGACCAGGCCGAGCGGCGTGTGCTGGACCGCCTCGGAGGCCGGGTGGTGGCGCAGGTCCGCGGTCAGGAAGGCGTCCACACCGGCGGCGCGTACGGCGTCGAAGAGGCTGTCTCCGGAGCCGCCGCTCACCGCGACCCGGCGTACGAGCGCGTCGGGGTCGCCGGCCGTCCGGATGCCCTGCGCGGTGGCGGGCAGCCGGGCGGCGGCGCGGGCGGCGAAGTCACGGAGGGTCTCGGGGTGGTCGAGTTCGCAGATCCGGCCGAGCCCGCGACGGCCGCCGGTGTCGCCGGGGGCCGGCACGAGGGGGCCGGTGACCCTCAGGTCCAGCGCGGCGGCGAGGGCGTCGGAGACCCCGGGGTCGGCGGTGTCGGCGTTGGTGTGCGCGACGTGCAGCGCGATGTCGTGCTTGATCAGGCCGTGGACGACCCGGCCCTTGAAGGTGGAGGCCGCGACCGTCGTCGTACCGCGCAGATAGAGCGGGTGGTGGGTGACGATCAGCTGGGCACCGAGGGCGCGCGCCTCGTCGGCGATCTGCTGGACGGGGTCGACCGCGAAGAGGACCCGGTCGATCTCCGCCACGGGATCACCGCAGACCGTGCCGACGGCGTCCCATCCTTCGGCCCGCTCGGGAGGCCAGAGGGCGTCGAGCTCGGCGATGACTTCAGACAGACGGGGCACGGGGGAAAGGCTACCTGTCCGCCGTGCCCCGCCGCCCCTGGCCGCCGGGGCCCGTGGAGCGGGACCGGCGGCCGGTGCGAATCGTTACCCGACGAGGTCGGCGCGCAGGTCGTCCAGGACCAGGTTGGCGGAGGTGACGCCGAGACCGAGGTACCAGGTCTCGTCCGAGACGTCCTTGGCCTGGCCGGCCTTCACCGCGGCGAGGTTCTTCCACAGCGGGTTGGCGCGGGCGGTGTCGCGCTTGGTGGCCTTGGCGTCGCCGTAGACACCGGTGAAGATCCAGTCGGCGTCCGCCTGGTCGATGTTCTCGGGGCTGATCTCGGCGGCGAGGTCGTCGATCTGCTGGTTCTCCGGCCGGGGCAGGCCGACGTCCTGGAGGATGGTGCCGATGAAGGACGCCTTGGCGTAGAGGCGGATCTTGTCCGGCAGGTAGCGGACCATCGAGACGGTCGGCTTGTCCGGGCCGATGTCCTCGCCGAGCTTCTTCGCGTTCGCCTCGTAGGCGGCGAGCTCGGACTTCGCCTTCGCCGTCCTGTCGAGCGCGGCGGCGTTCAGGAGGTAGTTCTCCTTCCAGGTGAAGCCCGGGCGGATGGAGAACACGGTCGGCGCGATCTTCGAGAGCTCGTCGTACTTGTCCGCGGCACGGAGCTGGCTGCCGAGGATCAGGTCCGGCTTCAGGCCGGCGATCGCCTCGAGGTTGAGGCTGTTGATCGTCCCGACGCTCGCCGGGTCGCCCGCGTCCTTCTTCAGGTACGACGGGATGGCCTCGTCGCCCTCGGAGGGTGCGTAGCCGACGGGCTTCACACCGAGCGAGACGACGTTGTCGAACTCGCCGACGTCCAGCACGACCACGCGCTTGGGCACGGACGTGAGCTCGGTGCTGCCCATGGCGTGGGTGACCGTACGCGGGAACTCGCCCGCTCCGGCGTCCGTGCCGTACTCCGCGGTCTTCTTCGCCGCGTCGCCGAAGTCCTTGCCGCCGGTGGCGACGGCCGCCTTCTTGTCACCGCCCTTGTCGCCGCCCTTGTCAGCGCCCGCCGTGTCGTCGCCCCCGCATGCCGAGAGGGTGAGTGCGGCCGCGACCGCGAGACCGATCGCGGCGGTGCCGCGGCGTCTGAAGGACATGTCTGCTCCCGTTCAGGACGTACAGGAAATTCTTAGGGAAGGCTCACCTTATGTGCTTCCCGAACGTGCAGCACAGGCGCCCCCACCTCCGCAGGTGAATCTGGACATCGGCACCCTTATGTGTGAAGAGACATGGCTCGCGTTGTCCGGCGACGTGTCCGAAATCTAGCTTCGGTTGCCGGAGGTGACCGAACCATGACTGCCTGTGCCATCGAGGACAAGACCGCCGGACCCGCCGGGGTCGCGACGACCGGGACCACGCCCGGACCGGCGGGTCCTGACGGCGCGCCCGCACCGGTGGAGCCCCGGGCCGCGGGCGCCTCGGACGAGGGCGCGGATCCGGCCGGGGAGGACCGGCCTCCGGATCCGGCCGGGGAGGACCGGGGTCCGCGGGCGGCCGGCCGGGCCGCGACCGTCGTCCCGCCCCTCCCCTTCGTGCCACCGGCCGCGACCCCGCCCGTCCGCTCGGCGCCGCACATCCCGGCCTCGGGGATCACCGTGGTGCCCGCCGCTTCCTCCGCGGGGATCACCTCGGTACCCGCCCCGCCCGCGGGCATCACCACGCTGCTCACCCCCTCCGCGGGCATCACGGTGGTACCCGCCACCCCATCCGCCGGGATCACGGCGACACCCGCCCCGCCCCCAGGGCCCCCGGTGGGTCCCGCCCCGCCCCCGCAGACCGGGGCGGCGGGACCCCGCCAGATGTCTTCGCGCCGTGTGGGGCCCCCGCTCACCATCGCCGCCGACCACTCGTACGCGGCGCGGCTCACCGAGGCCGGGCCGCCGGACGAGCCGGTCCGGTCCGTCGAGCGCTGGACCCTGGACGGCCCCGAGCCCTACGCCGTACGCCTCCCCCTGGGCCGGCCGGAGCGTGCCGGGGCCGACGTACTGCCGCTCTCGGACGGCCGGGTCCTGATCCGGCAGCAGGTGGCGGCGGGCCGGCACACGTTCTCCCTGCTCTATCCGACCGGCCACGGCACCGGCGAACGGGCGCTCGGCTCCCTGGAATGCCCGGAACTCGCGCTCCTGCCCCCGTCCCCGGACGGCATCAGCGTCTTCGCCCTGCTCCCCGGTGAACGCTCCACCGGCGTCTGGCTGGTGGCGGGTGGCGCGTACGGTCCCGAGCTGGTCGCGGATGTCCCCGGGCGGTGTTCGGGCGGCGCCTGGCTGGACCGCGAGGGGCGGCTGCTCGCGGTGGACCGGCAGATGCCCGGCGGCGGACCCGTGAAGGCGGTCGTCGTGGACCTGGAGCGGGACGGCGAGGTGACCCCGCTGCTCCAGATCGCGCCGGACAGCAACGACCGGCTGCTGACGGCCGACGCCGACAGCGGCCTGCTGCTGGTCCGCTCGGACGCGCCCGGCCAGGACCGGCTCGGCTGGGGCGTGCAGGGCAGCTGCCTTCCCGTGCGGTTCCCCGAGTGCCTGCGCACCCAGGACACGGTGCTGACGCCGTTCGCCGTGCAGCCGGGCCAGATGCTGATGCCGGAGAGCTGCGCGGTGGCCCTGCGGGTCGACGGGGCGGCGGGCAGCTGGGTGGGGCTGTGGCGGCCGGCCGGCCGGCGGCTGCACCAGTTCGCGGCGCCCGGCGGATGGCTCGCCGGAACCGGTTTCTGGACCAGGGAGGGGGTGCTGCACCTCCCGTACTCACGGGAGGACACCCCCTGCGCCGTGGCCCTGATGGAGGCTCCCGTGGACGGGCCCCGTCCCGTCGCCGCGAGCGGAACGGACACCTCCGCCACGGCCCCTGCATCCGGGGTGTGCAAACCCGTTCCGTTGGGGCAGGCGCCTCTCATCGGGCGGACCGCACCTGGATAAACTCTCGCCCGGGCTACGCAGCCGTTCCGTGCGGGCGCCGACGGTGACCGTGCCGGGGGGCGGCGGGGCTGCGACACCACATGTAAGCGATTGCAACGGGGAGACTTCCCACATGCCTGAAGCCCGAACCGACACGACCCAGACGCGTCCGCCCGAGGCGGACACCGGCCGGGCCGAAGCCGGCGGCTACGGAAAGCACCGAGGGGGCGCGTCTGCGGACAGCGTGACCGCGCAGCCGCACGGCCGCCACCGGCGTCCCTCCGAAGGGGGTGGCGGCGCGGCGGCCTGAACCGCTCCGTACGAGACGAGGGCCGTCGCAGCCGTCCGGCTGCGGCGGCCCTCGGCGTTGCTCGGCGTCGCTCGGCGTCGCTCGGCGTCGCTCGGCGTCGCTCGGCGTCGCTCGGCGTCGCTCGGCGTCGCTCGGCGTCGCTCGGCGCCCGAAGGGTGTTCCTCCCGGCGGGGCGGTGGCGTCGCGGCCCCCGTGACGGCCCGGCGGCCTACTGTGAGCCCGTGAACGAGATGCCGCAGGACCACCGCCCCACCGGTTCGGTCCGCATCCTCCTCGCCGAGGACCCGGGGGTGGGGCCGGGCGCACTCGCCCTGCTCCTCGGGATGGAGCCGGACTTCGACGTGGTGGCCCAGCTGACGGCCGGGGACGGGATCGTCCACGCGGCACACCTGTCCCGCCCCGACGTGGCCCTGGTGGACATCGGCCTCCCCGGCCGCGGCGGCCTGGACGCGGCCGCCGAACTGCGGGCGGAGGTGCCGGACTGCCGGGTGCTGATGCTGACCACCCTGAGCAGGCCGGGTCATCTGCGGCGCGCCCTGGAGGCCGGGGCCTCGGGCTTCCTGGTGAAGGACGGCCCGGTCGGTGACCTGGCGAAGGCGGTCCGGCAGGTGCTGGGCGGAGAGACCGTGATCGATCCGGCGCTGGCCGCAGCCGCCGAAGGCGCCGGCCCCTGCCCGCTGACCCCCCAGGAGCGGGACGTGCTCAACGCGTCCGCGGACGGGGCGACGGCCGCAGACATCGCCGGGAGGCTGCGCCTGCCGGAGGCGGCGGTCCTGGGCGACCTCGCGTCGGCCGCCGGGAAGACGGGTACCCGCACCCCCATGGAGGCGATGCGCGCGGCCCGTGCGCAGGGCTGGCTCTGAGCGGCGTCCGCCCTTCTCCCGCACCGTGCCGGACGGCACCGCTCCCGGACCCGGCTACGCCTCCGGGGAGTGCAGCGCCGGAGCGGTCTCCTTCCCGGGGCGCCTCCCCCGGCTCCCCGCGCTCGGGCCCGCCCGCCCGCCCGGGCCCGCCGCCCGGCGGCCCGGCAGCCAGAGCAGCATCATCACCGCTCCGGCCGTCAGCACCACGGCGGACGTACGGAAGGCCAGGGCGTAACCGGCCGTGATCTCCGCCGCCCCGGTCGAACCGGCGGTGCGGGCCGCCGCGACCGTGGAGAGCACGGCGAGGCCCAGCGCGCCGCCCATCGTCCGTGAGGTGTTGACCAGCCCGGAGACGAGTCCGGCGTCCCCGGGTGCCGCGCCTGAGGTGGCGAGCGTGGCCAGCGGGGTGGAGGCCAGCCCGGCCCCGGCCATCATCAGGACGCCGGGCAGGCAGACCGAGGTGAGGTAGGAGCCGTGGACGCCCAGGGTGGACTGCCAGCCGAAACCGGCGGCGGCGACCAGGGCTCCGGCCACGGCCAGGGACCTGGCACCGGTCCTGGCCATGAGGGCGGGCGCGGCCTTCGCCCCGACGAAGACGGCGGCGGAGCTCGGCAGGAGCGAGAACCCCGCTTCCAGCGGCGTGTAGCCGAGCACGTTCTGGGTGTAGACCGTCATGAAGTACCACATGCAGAAGGTCGCCGATCCCAGCAGCAGCATCGACACGTTCGCCGCCGAGACGGCGCGCACCCCGAGGACCCGCAGCGGCATCAGGGGCGCGGCCGTCCTGGTCTCCACCAGGACGAACACCCCGAGCAGCGCGGGACCGCCCAGCAGGGGCACCAGGGTGGCGGCGGCCGTCCACCCGGAGGCCTCGGTCTGCACGACGCCGTACGCGGTCGTGGCCAGGCCCGCCGTGACGAGGACCGCTCCCAGCAGGTCCACCCGGCGCCGGTCGCCCGCCCGGCCCTCGGCCAGCCACACCGCCGCGCCGGCGATGACGAGGACGCCGACCGGCACGTTGACGAGCAGCACCCACCGCCAGGAGAGGGTGTCGGTGAGGACCCCGCCGACCAGCCCGCCGGCCGCGCCGCCGCCCGCCCCGACCGCCATCCAGGTGCCGATCGCCCGGGTCCGCGCCGGGCCCTCGGGAACGGCGGCGGTGAGGATGGTGAGCGTCGCCGGGGACAGGACGGCCGCGCCGAGTCCCTGCCCCGCGCGGGCGGCGAGGAGCTGCCAGCCCTCCTGCGCGAACCCGCCGGCCAGCGACGCGGCGGTGAAGAGGCCCAGTCCGGTCAGGAACATCCGCTTGCGGCCGTATATGTCGGCCGCCCGCCCGCCGAGCAGCATGAATCCGGCGAAGGCGATCGAGTAGGCGTTGACGACCCACTGGAGCGCGGGTGCGCTCAGGCCCAGGTCGGTGCGCATCGAGGGCAGGGCCACGTTGACGACGGACACGTCGAGGACGACCAGGAACTGACCGGTGCAGGCGGCCGCGACCACGGCCCACGTGCGGGTCCTGGAGCGGGCGGGAGGCCGCGGGGGCGGGGTGACGTCAACCATGGGTGTCATACTCGCAGGCCACTCGTGCCCCGTACATCGGTTTCGGGCCCGCCTTCGGTCCCACCGGGCCTCCGCCCTCTGGCGTAGGAACATTCGCCGACTTCCCTGTTTTTACGCCGCGTTCACCGGAATATCGCGGGCGTACGAAAGCGTTCAACATGCACACACTTTGCGGTCGACGCTGCCCGCGGGCGCGCCGCCGCACGTTCCACCCCGCTCGAACTTCCGCTTCTCCCCCTGCCCGGAGGCCACACGTATGCAACGGACGACGAACGAACAGCAAGCCGGGGAACTTCCCGACCCGCGCAGGGCCAAGGGCGGCGGCGTGGTTCCCGTACTCGCGTTCGCGGGGATCACCGTCGCGGTGATGCAGACCCTGCTCGTCCCCGTCATCAAGGACCTGCCGTCACTGCTCGGCACCGACCCGGCCAACGCGACCTGGGTCATGACGGCGACGCTGCTCGCCGGGGCCGTCGCGACCCCGATCATGGGGCGGCTCGGTGATCTGTACGGCAAGCGGCGGATGCTGCTCGCCAGTCTCGCCGTGATGGTGGTCGGCTCGCTGGTCTGCGCCTCCACCGACGACCTCGTGATCATGATCGCCGGGCGGGCGCTCCAGGGCTTCGCGATGGGGGCCATCCCGCTGGGCATCGGCATCATGCGTGACGTGCTGCCGCGCGAGAAGCTCGGCTCGGCCATGGCGCTGATGAGTTCGTCCATAGGCGTGGGCGGCGGGCTCGCGCTGCCCGCCGCCGCGCTCATCGCCCAGCACGCCGACTGGCACGCGCTCTTCCTCAGCTCTGCCGCGCTGGGTGTGCTGGCGATGACGCTGACCGTGCTCGTCGTGCCGGAGCCCCCGCTGCGCGCACCGGGACGTTTCGACCTGGTCGGCGCGCTGGGGCTCTCGCTCGGCCTGGTCTGCCTGCTGCTGCCCGTCACCAAGGGCGGTGACTGGGGCTGGACCTCGCCCCTGACCCTCGGGCTGATCGCCGCGTCCCTGGTGGTCCTGGTGCTGTGGGGCCTGTTCGAGCTGCGTTCCGCGGCGCCGCTGGTCGACCTGCGGACCAGCGCCCGCCGCGAGGTGCTGCTCACCAACCTCGTCTCGATCATGGTCGGGGTGGCCTTCTACGCCGTGTCGCTGGTCCTCCCGCAGCTGCTCCAGCTCCCCCGGGCGACGGGCTACGGCCTGGGCCAGTCCATGGTGATGGCGGGTCTCTGCGTGGCGCCGCTGGGTCTGACCATGATGTTCGTGGCCCCGCTGTACGCCCGGCTCTCCGCCCGCCGCGGCCCCAAGGTCTCCCTGATGCTCGGCATGCTGATCATCGCCGTCGGTTACGGGGCGGGGCTCGGCCTGATGAGCGCCGCCTGGCAGACCGTGGTGATCGCGGTGGTGCTCGGGGCGGGCATCGGGCTCGCGTACTCCTCGCTGCCCGCGCTGATCATCGGGGCGGTCGACGCCTCCGAGACCGGTGCGGCCAACGGTCTGAACACACTGATGCGGTCGATCGGCACCTCGCTGTCCAGCGCGGTGATCGGCATGGTGCTGGCGAACACCTCGGTGCGGGCGGGGTCGGTGGACGTCCCCTCCATGGAGGGCTTCCGGACCTCGTTCATGATCGCGACCGGGGCGGTGCTGATCGGCCTCGTGCTGGCCGCGTTCCTCCCCGCGCAGCGGAAGGCGGGCCCGGTGCTGGTGGCCAGCAGCGCGGGCGACGCCCTCGCCGCGGCGGAGTCCGCCGCCGTCGCGGCCCCGGTCAGCGCTCCGGAGCGTCGAACCTCGGCTCCGTAGCCAGCAGCCGCGACACATCGGTGCCGGCCGCGAGCTCCCGCGGCCGGGCACCGCGGGCGAACAGCCGGGCGGGCCGCGCTCCTTCGACCGTGGCACCGCCCTCGCGGACCCGGAGCCAGGATCCCTCGCGCAGCCCGAGCACGGGGACGTCGTTCTCCTCCAGGAACTCGGTGAGCCGCTCCTCGCGGGTCTCGCCCTTGTGGGTGCTGGCGGGGTCCGGGTCCAGGTAGTGCGGGTTGATCTGGAACGGGACCAGGCCCAGCGCGTCGAAGGACGGCGGCTGGACGATGGGCATGTCGTTGGAGGTCCGCAGGGTCGGCGCGGCCATGTTGGTGCCCGCGCTGGCGCCCATGTAGGGCATGCCGTCCCGCACGGTGTCCTGGAGCGCCTCGCGCAGGCCGGTGCGGTACAGGGCGCTCAGGAGCCGGAAGGAGTTCCCCCCGCCGATGAACACGGCGTCCGAGGCGGCGAGTTCGGCGACGGGGTCGGCGTTCTCGTGGACGCCGCGCACGGTGGTGCCGAAGGGCTCCAGGGCCTCACGGACGCGCGCGGTGTACGCGTCGTGGTCGGCCAGCGCGTAGGGGACGAAGGCGAGCCGCGCGTTCTCCGGGAGGAACGCGGTGACGGTCTCCAGAGCGTGCTCCAGGTAACCGCGGCCGTACTGGGTGGAGTTGGAGAGAAGCAGCAGATTCACGGGGGTTCCTCGCAGGGGTGGGGCGGGCGGGGCGGGCGGGGCGGGCGGCGCGTCAGGCGCTGCGCGGGCGGCCCGCGCGGGACTTCGGCCGCTGGGGCGGGTGGGTGAGCCGGTGCTCCAGCAGGTGGGCGGCGTGGCGCAGGGCGTCGAGGCGGTCCTCGGGCGCTCCCCGGAACCGGTCCTCGCCTCCCCCGAGGCTGAGGCTGCCGTAGGGCTCGCGCCCCAGGAACACCGGTACGGCGACGGTGGCGATCCCGGTGTCGTACTCGCCGACCGTCCAGGCGTACCCCTGGGCGCGCACCTTCAGCAGCTCCTGCTCCAGCAGGTCCGGGTCGGTGACGGTCCGGTCGGTGAAACGCGCCATGGGCCGGCCGCGGAAGAGCCGGTGGCGCTGGTCGTCGGGCAGGTAGGCGTAGAAGGACTTGCTGGTGGCCCCCGCGTGCGCCGGGTAGAGCTCGCCGACCAGCGGGTAGTAGCGCAGCGGTCCCGTCTCGCCCTCCTCGGCGGCCACGCACCGCATGTGGAAGCTGTCGGGCAGGCAGAACAGGACGGTGTCGCCGGTGGCCCGGCGCAGTTCCTCCAGCACCGGCGCGGCCAGCAGTTCCAGTGAGCCCGAGCGCTCCCAGAGCCGGCCGAGCCGCAGGACCGCCGGGCCGATGCGGTAGCGGCGGGTGACCGGGTCGGACACCAGGAAACCGCGGCCCGCGAGGGTGGCCAGCAGGCGCTGGGCGACCGAGGTGTCCCAGCCGAACTCCTCGGCGACCTCGGTGACGCCCCAGTCGGGCCGGGTGCGCTCGAAGGCGAGCAGCACGAGCAGGGCCCGGTCCACGGTTTGCAGGGCTCCGGCCGGGGTGCGCCGGTCCAGATCGAAGTCGGCCATCAGCATCTCACCATTCAGACCCGAATTGCAGATAACGGGAAATCGTTGCGTTCCACGGTAGCCGATCCCGAATCTTGCTCCAGCACCCCGCCCCGCGCTTCCCCGCAGGAGCGCCGGGCGGGTGTCCCGCACCGGAGAAAGGCCCCCCATGCTCAAGTACGTACTGGACATCGTCGAGCTCCTGGACGACCCGCAGGCCGGCGGGAAGTCCGTCGCCGGATACCTCGACTCCGTCGCCGGGGCCGAGGGCCCGTCCACGCGGGTCACCACGGTCACCGGCGACCGGGGGGCGACGGACTTCGTGCTCGTCCGCATCCCGGGCACCCACGGGCGCTCCTCGGGCGGCAGCGCCCGGACCCTCGGTGTGGTGGGCCGGCTCGGGGGCGTCGGCGCGCGGCCGGAGGTGACCGGACTCGTCTCCGACGCCGACGGCGCTGCGGCGGCGCTCGCCACCGCCGCCAAGCTGCTGGACATGCGCCGCCGGGGGGACGCGCTGCCCGGTGACGTGGTCGTCGCCACGCACATCTGCCCGGACGCCCCGACGGAACCGCACGACCCGGTCCCCTTCATGGGGTCCCCGGTGGACATCGCCACGATGAACCGGCACGAGGTCACCGGGGACATGGAGGCCGTGCTCTCCATCGACACCACCAAGGGCAACCGGATCATCAACCACAAGGGCCTCGCCCTCTCGCCCACCGTCAAGGAGGGCTGGGTGCTCCGGGTCTCGGAGCAGCTCGGCGCGCTGCTCGCCGTGGTGACGGGTGAGCCGTTGGTCACGTACCCGGTGACCACGCAGGACATCACGCCGTACGGTAATGGTGCACACCACATCAATTCGATCCTCCAGCCCTCCACCGCGACCGCCGCACCGGTCGTCGGTCTCGCGGTCACCTCGGCCGCCGCGGTGCCGGGCTGCCAGACGGGCGCGAGCCACGAGACGGACATCGCCTCCGCCGCCCGGTACGCCGTCGAGGTCGCCAAGGCCTTCGGCGCCGGAACCCTGGACTTCCACGACGCGGTGGAGTTCGACAACCTCGTCAACCGCTACGGGTCGCTGGCTCACCTGCAGACCTTCGGCCGTACATCCCAGGAGTCCTGATGGCATCCGACAGCCGGGCCGCCGCGGCCCCCGAGGCCAAGAGCATCGGCAGTGACGACTACTCCCTCTCCCGGGTGCCGCGCGACAAGCGCTTCGGCTTCTGGTCGATGCTCCTCCAGTGGCTGGCCCAGTCCGGGTCGATCTCCCAGTTCACGCTCGGCGCCACCATCGGCGTGGGCATGACCTTCGGGAACGCGTTCCTCGCCTTCACGCTCGGCGCGGTCATCCTGGAGATCGTGATCTTCGCGATCGGTCTGGCCGGGATGCGCGAGGGCCTGGCCACCCCGATGCTGACCCGCTGGGTGGGCTTCGGCCGCAACGGTTCGGCCCTGGTCAGCTTCGTCATCGCGGTCAGCCTGGTGGGCTGGTTCGGCGTCCAGAACACGATCTTCGGCACCAGTGTCTCCGCGCTCGTCGGAGGTCCGTCCTGGATGTGGTGCGTCGCCGCGGGCGTCGCGATCACCGCACTGGTGATCTTCGGCTTCCGCTACATGGCGCTGTTCGCGAAGATCGTCACCCCGCTCTTCTTCGGCATGGTCGCCTGGTCGGTGATCAGCACGCTGAGCGACCACTCGCTCGGCGACCTGATCAGCTCGCCGCCGCCCGGTGAGACGATCCCGCTGGCGGTCGCCGCCACCGCCATCGCGGGCGGCTACATGACGGGCGCCATCGTCTCCCCGGAGATGACCCGCTACAACAGGAAGGGCTCGCACGTCTTCGTGCAGAGCGCCTCCTCGATGATCCTCTCCGAGTACATCGTCGGCATGACCGGCGTCCTCCTCGGCCACCTGGTGAAGTCCAGCGAGGTCTCGCACATCGTGCTCTCCACCTCGGGCGCGTTCGGCGTGGTCGTGGTCCTGATGTCCACCGCCAAGATCAACGACTGGAACCTGTACGGCTCCTCGCTGGGCGTCGTCAACTTCTTCCAGGTCGTCTTCGGCCGGCGGCTGCACCGCGGGGTGGTCACCGTCGCCCTCGGTGTCGCCGGGACCCTCCTCTCCGCGGTCGGCATCATGACCCACTTCACGGAGTTCCTCTCGCTGCTCGGCGTGATGATCCCGCCGATCGGCGGCATCATCGTCGCGGAGTACTGGGTCGTGAAGCGGATGCGGCGCCCGCTGGACGAGACCCGCGAGGCGCAGACGCTGCCCGCGACCTCTCCCACCTGGGTGCCGATGTCCCTGGTCATCTGGGCCACCGCGTTCTGTGTCGGCAAGTTCTACGACGGCGGCATCCCGGCCCTCAACTCGCTGGCCACCGCCTTCCTGCTGTACTGCGTGCTCGGCCTGCTGGGCTGGGTCAGGCCGTACGGCACCTCCACCCTGGACGACGACGCGCACACCCCCGCTCCCGCCGCCCACGTCACCACCCCGGCAGGAGCAGCATGAGCATCGTCCCCGCGTCCGCACAGGCCCAGGAGGAGGCGGTCTCCCTCTGCGCCGAACTGATCCGCTTCGACACCTCCAACCCCACCAGCGACGAACGCGCCGCGGCGGACTGGGTGGTGGCGCGGCTCGCCGAGGCCGGCATCGACTCCGTACTGGTCGAGTCCGCCCCCGGCCGGGCCAACGTCGTCGCGCGCATCGCGGGTGCCGACCCGTCCCGGGGCGCCCTGCTGGTCCACGGCCACCTCGACGTCGTGCCCGCCGACGCCTCCGAGTGGCAGGTACCGCCCTTCTCCGGGGAGATCCGCGACGGCTACCTGTGGGGGCGCGGCGCGATCGACATGAAGGACACGGTCGCGGTCATGCTCGCCACCGCCCGGCACTTCGCCCGGACGGGTACGCGGCCCTCCCGTGATCTGGTCCTCGCCTTCCTCGCCGACGAGGAGGCGGGCGGGAAGTTCGGCGCGCACTGGCTGGTCGAGCACCGCCCCGAGCTCTTCGCGGGGGCCACCGAGGCGATCGGCGAGGGCGGCGGCTTCTCCTTCGCGATCGACGACACCCGGCGGCTGTACCCGATCGAGAACGCCCAGCGCGGCATGGCCTGGATGGAGCTCACCGCCACCGGCCGGGCGGGACACGGCTCGTCCCCCAACGACGAGAACGCGGTCACCGATCTCGCCGAGTCCCTCACCCGCATCGGCCGCGAGACCTTCCCGGTCCGGCTGATCGAGCCGGTCCGCGCCCTGCTGGAGGAGGCCGCCCGGCTCTACGGCGTCGCCTTCGACGAGGACGACATCGAGGGCACGCTCTCCCGGCTGGGGCCGGTGGCGGACTTCATGCAGGTGGTGCTGCGCAACTCCGCCAACCCCACCATGTTCTCCGCCGGTTACCAGACCAACGTGATCCCGGGGAAGGCCACCGCACGGGTCGACGGGCGTTTCCTGCCCGGCCACGAGCAGGAGCTGATCGACACGATCGACCGGCTGCTGCTGCCCTCCGTCAGCCGCGAGTGGGTCAACCACGACATCGCGCTGGAGACGGCGTTCGAGGGCCCGCTCGTGGACGCGATGTGCGACGCGGTCCGCGCGGAGGACCCGGACGGCCACCCGGTGCCCTACTGCAACCCCGGAGGTACGGACGCCAAGGCGTTCACCCACCTGGGCATCCGCTGCTTCGGCTTCAAGGGGCTGAAGCTCCCGCACGACCTGGACTACGGCCGGCTCTTCCACGGCGTGGACGAACGCGTCCCGCTGGAGGGCCTGCGCTTCGGGGTCCGGGTCATGACCAGGCTCTGGCAGAGCTGCTGACCTGACCCGGCAGCCCTGCCAGGGGCCCCGCCCCGACCCGGGCCCACCCCACCCGTACGCCCCCGCCGACCCCGGTCGCGGGGGCGTGCGGCACGATGGGACGCCGTCCGATCCGCAGCGCCAGCAGGAGGAACCCCGTGGCCGCCGAGTCCGCCGCCCGTCCCGAGCCGGAGGTCCTCGCCGCCTTCGAGGCCGCCAAGGGCTTCATGCCGGTGCACGAGGGGCTCGCCCTGTACGACGCCGCCGTCGGGGCCGCCGCCCTGGGGCTCCCGCTCCTGGAGGTCGGCACCTACTGCGGGCGGTCCACGATCCTGCTGGCGGACGCCGCGCGGGCGGCCGGGGTCACGGCCCTGACCGTCGACCACCACCGGGGCAGCGAGGAACAGCAGCCCGGGTGGGAGTACCACGACCCGTCGGTGGTGGACCCGGACACCGGTCTGATGGACACGCTCCCCTCCTTCCGGCGCACCCTGCACCGGGCGGGCCTGGAGGAGCACGTGGTGGCGCTCGTCGGACGGTCCCCGCAGGTGGCGGCCGTCTGGGGCGGTGAGCTGGGTCTGGTCTTCATCGACGGCGGGCACACCGACGAACACGCGAACGGCGACTACGAGGGCTGGGCGCCGAAGGTCGCCGACGGCGGGCTGCTGGTCATCCACGACGTGTTCCCGGACCCGGCGGACGGCGGCCAGGCCCCGTACCGCGTCCTCCGCCGCGCCCTGGCATCGGGGGCGTTCACCGAGATCTCGGTGACGGATTCGCTGCGCGTTCTGCGGCGTACGGGGCCGGGGAACTGAGGGGCACGGATAGCATCGCGGCGTGCCTCACCACGACTCCGTTCCCCCCACCTCCCGTCCGGGCCCGCGCCGCCGGCCCGTGTTCACCGCCGCGGCACTGGCGGGTGTCTGCCTGACCGCCGCGGGATGCGCGGGCGACGGCGGGCCGGAGCCCGGCGCCGCGGCGGGGACCGCGACCCGGCCGGCCGCCTCCCCGGCGCCCCCCTCCCCCGCGTCGTCCCCCTCCCCCTCGCCACGGCAGTCCTCGGCCGCGGCCCCGGGCCCCTCGGCCGGGTCCACGTCCTCCCGTCCGCTGCCCCGGGGCCCGCTCACCGGCCGCACCGTGGTCATCGACCCGGGGCACAACCCCGGTAACCGCGACCACACCCGGGAGATCAACAGCCAGGTGGACATCGGCACCGGCCGCAAGGAGTGCGACACCACCGGCACGTCCACGAACGCGGGTTACGCGGAAGCCCGGTTCACCCTCGACGTCTCGCGCAGGCTGCGCACGCTGCTGGAGGAACAGGGCGCGAAGGTCGTCCTCACCCAGGACGGCGACCGCGCCTTCGGCCCGTGCGTCGACGAGCGTGCGCGGATCGGCAACGGCGCGAAGGCAGACGCGGTCGTCTCGGTCCACGCGGACGGTTCCGCAACCGGCAACCGGGGATTCCACGTCATTCTCCCCGCGGCGGTGAAGGGAGGCGAAGCCGACACCGCGAAGATCGTGGCCCCTTCGCGTGAACTGGGAGTGCGCATTGCCGGGAATTTCGTACGCGTTACTGGAAGCGCCCCCTCCAATTACATCGGGGGCGGCACCGGACTGGACACCCGTGACGATCTCGGGGGTCTGAATCTGTCGACCGTGCCCAAAGTGTTCATCGAATGCGGCAATATGCGCGATCCTGAGGACGCGGCCCTGCTCACCAGTGCGGGCTGGCGCCAGAAGGCGGCTCTCGGAGTCGCCGAGGGCATCGGCAGCTATCTGAAGAGGTAGTTCTGCGGTGATAGTGGCGACCTTGGGGGGATGGCCGGTCCGAGGTCCGGGCAGCACCACAACCCGCCCGGGCAGACGATAGATTCATCCGTACGATGGGGAGCCGCCCCGAGCTTCGCGCCGTACCCGCCGTTCAGGCGGCATCGACGACCGCCTCGACGAGACGACGACCGACTAAGGACCTTCACGTGAATATCCGCTCCCTCTCCCGAGGCGACGGCGTGGTGATCGGAGCAGCGGTCGTGCTGTTCATCGCCTCTTTCCTCGACCTCTCCGGCTACGAGTGCCCCAAGGGCGTGGACTGCTCGGGCTACAGCGCGAACGCCTGGGACTCGCTCTCCATCCTGATGGGGATCTACCTCGCGGGCATCATCGGCGCGGCGCTGCTGATCGTCAGCCGCTCGATGCCGGGCCGCAAGGTGGTCGGTTTCGAACTCGGCCAGTTCGGCGCCGCGTTCACCGTGTTCTCCCTGTGGACCATGTTCTGGACGATCATCGACGCCGGTGACGCGGGCGCGGGGCTGATCCTCGGACTGCTGGCGACCCTCGCGCTGGCCGGCGGCGCCGTGGCCACCCCGCTGGTCCCCGCGCTCAAGGCCCCGCTCCTGGGCGCTCCCCGCCCGCAGCCCGTGCAGCCCGCCTACGGCCAGCAGCCCAACCAGGGTTACGGCTACCCCGGGGCGCAGCAGCAGCCGTTCGGCGGTCAGCCCGGACAGCAGCAGCCCTACGGCGCCCAGCCCGGCCAGCACGGCCAGCCGGAGCAGCAGGCTCCGCAGGGCGGCGGGGCTCCGGCCGCCGACTTCACGCCCTTCTGGTTCGCGGTGCCGGTGGCCCGTCCGCTGTACGGCGAGGACGGCGCCCCCAACCCGATCGCCGAACTCGCCCCGGGTACCTGGTACCTCGCGGTCGAGCAGCGTGGCCCCGGGCTCATCGCCCAGACGCAGGACGGCCGTCGCGGCGTCCTCCAGGACACCACGGGCATCCAGCGCGGCTGAGCCGTCGCACGCCCGAGTGGCCCCTGCCCGGACGGGCGGGGGCCACCGTCGTTCCGGGGCCGGGACGGGCGGCCCCCGCCGGATCGGGCCCGCCCGGGGGCCGTGTTCTCACCGAGGGTGACACGGGCCCGCGTCCCGCGCCGCGCACGCCGGTGCGGGAGCGCCCCCGCGCCCCGCGCACGCCGTACGGGTTTCACTCACGGTAAAGCGGCAATCCGGAGAGCATGTCTCCCAGAACAGGCACAGGAAGCAGTACCGCCGCCCGCGTCATAGCCCTCGTCGCGGACATCATGGCCTTCATCATCATTCTGTGGATCCTGATGTACCTGCTCGACGCCAACCGGGGCAACGAGCTGGTGCAGTGGGTCCAGGACTCCGCCCGCTGGCTGGCCGGCTGGTCGTACGACCTGTTCACCTTCGACGAGGCGTGGGCCCGTGTCGTCACCGGGTACGGTCTGGCCGCCGCCGTCTACCTGTTCATCGGTCATGCCGTGGCGGGCCGGGTACGCCGCTTCTGACGAGCTCGCGCCCGGCGAGCGGCGGGACGGCGCGCCGTGGACCGCCGGGCCGGTCGGTCCGGGCGGGCCTCAGGCGTCCTGGCCGCAGCAGTCCGGCTCCAGCCCCGCCGGCAGCCGTTCGCCGCCGAACACCGCGGTGGTCGCCTCGTCCCCGCCGAGCGCGGCCACCGCGAGCAGCAGGGAGCCGGCCGTCCAGGTGGTGAGTTCCTCCGGCCACACGGCCCGCTCGCCCTCGAAGACGTAACCGGTCCAGTAGAGCCCGCCCTCGGCCCGCAGGTGCTGGATGGACTGGAGGATCTCCAGCGCGCGGTCCGACTCCCCCGTCACCCAGAGCGCCAGGGCCAGTTCGCAGCTCTCGCCGCCCGTCACCCAGGGGTTGGGGAGTACGCAGCGCACGCCCAGGCCGGGGACCACGAAACGGTCCCAGCCCTCCTCGATCCGCCGTGTCGCGGCGGCGCCGCTCACGGCGCCGCCGAGGACCGGGTAGTACCAGTCCATCGAGTAGCGGCTCTTGTCCAGGAAGCGTTCGGGGTGGCTGCGGATCGCGTGGCCGAGCGCGCCGGCCGCGAGCTCCCAGTCCGGCTGGGCCTCCTCGCGCTGTTCCGCCAGCGCCAGCGCGCAGCGCAGCGCGTGGTGGACGGAGGAGGAGCCCGTCAGCAGGGCGTCGGTGACGGCGGTGCCGTCGGGCTCGCGCTTCCAGCCGATCTCGCCGCCGGGCTGCTGGAGCCGCAGCACGAACTCGACCGCCGCGTAGACCGTCGGCCACATCCGGTCGACGAACGCGTCGTCGCCCGTGGCGAGGTAGTGGTGCCAGACGCCGACGGCCACGTAGGCGCAGAAGTTGGTCTCGCGCCCCAGGTCGGTCGGCCGGCCGGGATCCCCGTCGTGGTAGGCGGCGTACCAGGAGCCGTCCTCGTTCTGGTGGCGGGCCAGCCACGCGTAGGCGCGGGCGGCGGCCTCGTGCTCGCCTGCCGCGTCCAGGGCCATCGCGGCCTCGGTGTGGTCCCAGGGGTCGAGGTGGTGGCCGCGGAACCAGGGCAGCGCACCGTCCTCACGCTGCACCGCGAGCACCGCGGCCACGGTCTCCGCGGCCTGTTCGGCCGTCAGGACACCGGGCAGGACGAGGTGTTCGGTCTGCTCGGGCGTGCTCACGCCTCGGCCTTCGGCAGGTGCGGCTTGGTCGCGTACGCCACGAAGCTCTTGCCGACCACGGGGTTGAGCAGCTGCTCGGCGACCCGGGTGGCCAGGGGCTTCTTCATGATGTCCCAGACGAGCAGCTTGTGGTAGGCGCGCACCGGGAGCGCCTTCTCGTTGTCCACGCCGAAGGCGCACTTCAGCCACCAGTACGGGCTGTGCAGCGCGTGCGCGTGGTGGGTGCCGTAGGGCTTGAGCCCGGCTTCCCGGATCCTGCCGAGGAGTTCGTCGGCCCGGTAGATGCGGATGTGCCCGCCCTCGACCTCGTGGTAGGCGTCGGAGAGCGTCCAGCAGACCTTCTCGGGCCCGTAGCGGGGCACGGTGATCGCGATCCGGCCACCGGGCTTCAGCACCCGGACCATCTCGGCGAGGACACCCTTGTCGTCGGGGATGTGCTCCATCACCTCGGAGATGATGACGACGTCGAACGACGCGTCGGGGAAGGGCAGGTTGAGCGCGTCGCCCTCCATCGCGGTGGCGGTCGCGCCCGCCGGCGCCTCCCCCGCCTCCTTCATCGCGGCGAACCACCTGGCGACCTCGCGGATCTCCTCGCCGTTGCGGTCCAGGGCCACCACCTGGGCACCGCGCCGGTAGCACTCGAAGGCGTGCCGGCCGGCGCCGCAGCCCAGGTCGAGCACCCGGTCGCCTGCGGCGAGCGGGAAGCGGGTGAAGTCGACGGTCAGCACGGGGGCCTGCCTTCGAGGTCGGAGGTACGGATTCCGGGAGCCACGGGGGCGTTCACCTGCGGGCCCCCCGGGCGGCGATCGACTGACGGTACAGCTCGACGGTGCCCAGAGCGGCCCTGGCCCAGGTGAAGTTGGCCAGGACCCGGGCCCGGCCGGCCTCGCCGAGGCGGGCGCGCAGCGCGTCGTCGCCGAGCAGCCGTCCGAGGGCGGCGGCCAGCGCCCCGGCGTCGCCGGGCGGCACGGCCAGGCAGGTCTCCCCGTCGGGTCCGGCGACCTCGGGGATGGCGCCGCCGGTGGTGGCCACCAGCGGGGTGCCGGTGGCCATGGCCTCGGCCGCGGGCAGCGAGAAGCCCTCGTAGAGCGAGGGGACGCAGGAGACCTGGGCGCCGCGGACCAGGTCGACGAGTTCGGCGTCGCTGATGCCCTTGACGAACTCGACGGCGTCCCGGAGGCCGTAGCGTTCGATGGCCTGCGCGACGGGGCCGTCCTCGGCACGCTTGCCGACGACCACGAGGTGGGCCGCCGGGTTCTCGGTACGGAGCTTGGCGAGGGCCTCCACGAGGTGGACGAGGCCCTTGAGCGGGACGTCGGCGCTGGAGGTGGTGACGATCCGGCCGGGGACCTCGGCGACCGACGGGTCGGGCGACCACAGGTCGGTGTCGGCGCCGATGTGCACGACCCGGACGCGGTCCGGGCGGACGCCCAGGTGCTCGGTGATCTCCTGCCGGGACGAGCCGGAGACGGTGAGGACGGAGGGCAGGCGGCGGGCGACGCGCTTCTGCATCCGGGTGAAGCCGTACCAGCGGCGCACGGAGAGCCGGCGCCGTGCCGACTCCGCCGCTTCCAGGTCCAGCCGGCGGTCGACGGTGATGGGGTGGTGGATCGTGGTGACGAGGGGTGCGCCGAGGTCCCCGAGCAGGCCGTAGCCGAGGGTCTGGTTGTCGTGCACGACGTCGAAGTCACCGCGTCTGGCGCGCAGATGGCGCCGTGCCCGCAGGCTGAAGGTGAGCGGTTCGGGGAAGCCGCCGGTCCACATGGTGGCGACCTCGGCGAGGTCGATCCAGTCGCGGTACTCCCCGCGTCCCGGGGTGCGGAACGGGTCGGGCTGGCGGTAGAGGTCCAGGCTCGGGAGCTCGGTGAGCGGGACGCCCTCGTCGAGTACGGGATAGGGCTGGGCGCCTATCACCTCGACGCTGTGGCCGAGCCGGGCCAGCTCACGGCCGAGGTGGCGTACGTAGACGCCCTGGCCCCCGCAGAAAGGATTGCCCTTGTACGTCAGGAGGGCGATGCGCAGGGGCCGGTCACCGTCGGTGCCCGACGTGCCGCCGCCCGTGAAGGAGCCTGTCTCCGTGGCCTCAGCGGTCACACTCGGCCCCCTTCTCACTGCGCTTTCGCCGGAGCGTAACCGGTCGCGCTAATCTAGAACAAGTTTCAGACTCGCTCGTACAACCCGCACCGAATCTACCGGCAGGTAGCGTCGGCGTGACGGCCGGATCAGGTGATTCGCGCCACGGCGGACACCTGCGCGGGCCGTGCGCGTTCGGAGAGCGGCGCCCGGCCGGGCAGGGAACCGGTTCTCCCTTTCTGGATGGGGACAGATGACAGCGGAAGCCAGGCCGGCAGCGCCTCCCCTGACGGAACGCCAGGAGGCCCGCCGCCGCAGCATCCTGCGGGCCGGCGCGCGGCTGGCCGGGCGGGGCGGCTTCGAGGCCGTGCAGATGCGTGAGGTGGCGGACGCCGCCGGGGTCGCCCTGGGCACGCTCTACCGCTACTTCCCGTCCAAGGTGCATCTGCTGGTCGCGATCATGCAGGGCCAGCTCCAGCACCTGCACGTCACGCTCCGCAGGCGTCCCCCGGCCGGGGACGACGCCGCCCAGCGGGTCGCCGAGACCCTGATGCGGGCCTTCCGGGCGCTCCAGCGCGATCCCCACCTGGCGGACGCCATGGTGCGGGCGCTGACCTTCGCCGACCGGGGGGTGAGCCCGGAGGTGGACGCCGTCTCGCGGCTGACGACGGCGATCGTGCTGGACGCGATGGGGCTGGAGGAGCCCACGCAGGAGCAGCTGTCCGTGGTCCGGGTCATCGAGCACACCTGGCACTCGGCGCTGATCACCTGGCTGTCGGGGCGGGAGTCCGTCGCACAGGTGAGGCGGGACATCGAGACGGTGTGCGGGCTGATCGACCTGCCGGCGGACGCACGCTGAGGCGTGCCCATGTGCGGTGCCCACACCGGCACCCGCCCAGGTGAGGTGCCCTGCACCATATCGACGGCGCCACGGTGTTCGTACGGTTCGGCCGACATCACCCGAACCCTGCCGAGGAGCCGGTCACCATGCGTCGAAGAGCCGTAGGCACCGTCCACAGAAGAACCCTGACCGCGGCGGGACTCGGCGCCGCCGGCCTGCTCCTGGTGGGATGCACCGCCGCCGGGCAGGCGGGCGGCGCCGCCGGGACGGACGGGGGCGGGGACGGGACCGTGAAGGTGGGTCTCGTCTACTCCCGTACGGGGCTGCTCGCCGCGTACGGGAAGCAGTACCGCGACGGGTTCGTGGCGGGCCTCGACCACGCGACGAAGGGAACCGGCAAGGCGGGCGGCCATCCGATCGAGGTCACCGAGCAGGACGACGCAGGCGACCCCGGCAAGGCGGTCTCCGCCGCGAAGAACCTGATCGGCAAGGGGTACAAGGTGCTGGCCGGCACCACGGACTCCGGCGTGGCGCTCCAGATGGCCCCGCTGGCCGCCCAGAACAAGGTGCTGTACGTCAACGGCCCGGCCGCGACGGACGCGATGACCGGGGTCAACCCGTACACCTTCCGGTCCGGCCGGCAGTCCTACCAGGACATCCTCACCGCGGGCACCATGCTCGGCGACCCGGAGGGGAAGAAGGTCACCGTCCTCGCGCAGGACTCCACCTTCGGCCAGGCCAACGTCGCCGCCGTCAAGGCGGTCCTGGGCGCCGAGGGGGCGACGGTGGGCTCCGTCCTCGCCCCTCCGGGCGCCACGGACCTGACGCCCTTCGCCCGGCAGGTCAAGGCGGGCGGACCCGATCTGGTCTTCGTCGCCTGGGCCGGGGCGACCGCGCCCGCGCTCTGGACCGCCCTGGACCAGCAGGGTGTGCTGGGCGCCGGCAAGGTGGTCACCGGGCTGGCCGGCACCGCCTCGTACCCGGTGTTCGGTACCGCCGGCGCGAAGGTGTCCTTCCTCGCGCACTACTTCCCCGGCGCGGGCGGCGGGAACGCCGTGGAGAGGGCCATGCTCGACGGTGTACGGAAGGCGGGCGGCACCCCCGACCTGTTCAGCGCCGACGGGTTCACCGCGGCCCAGATGATCGTGCGGGCCGTCGAGGAGGGCGGGGCCACCGACACGGCGGCCATGGCGAAGGCCCTGGAGGGCTGGAGCTTCGACGGGGTGAAGGGCCGGCAGCGGATCCGCGCCGAGGACCACGCGCTGCTCCAGCCCATGTTCGTGGCCCGGCTCGACGGCGCGGGCGACGCCGCGAAGCCGGAACTGGCCGGCACGCTGACGATGGACGCGGTGGCCCCTCCCGTGAAGCCCTCGGCGGGCTGAGGCCATGACCGCATCCGGCACCGCCACCGCGCGGGACGACGGGGCGCGTACGGGCGGCCCGGTGCTCCGGCTGGACCGGCTCGGTCGGCGCGTCGGCGGGGCGTCCATCGTCGAGGACGTCTCGCTCGATGTCCGGGAGGGCGAGTTCCTCGCCTTCATCGGGCCCAACGGGGCGGGCAAGACGTCCCTGTTCAACCTGATCAGCGGGATCGTCCCGCCCACCACGGGCACCCTGGAGCTGGACGGCGCGGACCTGACCGGCCTGCCGGTGCACACCCGTGCGCGGCGCGGGATCGGCCGGACGTTCCAGACCTCCAGCCTCTGGCCGCGGATGACCGTGGCCGAGCACGTCCGGCTGGCCGCGCAGGCCAGGCACGGCGGTTCGCACCGGCTCTGGCGGCGGGCCGCACCGTTCACCGCCGAGGTCGACGGCGTCCTGGAGCGCACCGGTCTCGGGCACCACGCCGGGGCCACGGCGGCCGAGCTCTCGCACGGCGGGAAACGCAAGCTGGAGCTCGCCGTACTGCTGGTCGGCGAGCCCCGGATCATGCTGCTCGACGAGCCGATGGCCGGGGTCAGCGCCGAGGAGGTCCCCGCGCTCACCGAACTGATCCGCACCCTGCACCGCGAGGAGGGCCGCACCGTGCTCATGGTCGAGCACCACATGGACGTGCTGCTGGGACTCGCGGACCGGCTGGCGGTGATGCACCACGGCCGGCTGCTCGCCCTGGGCACTCCCGGCGCGGTGACCGCCGACCCCGTCGTCCAGCGGGCCTATCTCGGGGAGGGACTGTGAGCGCGCCGCCGCCCGCCCTGCTCGCCGTGCGGGACCTGCGCGTCCTCATCGGCGGCCGGCACATCCTGCACGGGGTGGACCTGGACGTGGCGCCCCACGGCGTCACCGCGCTGCTCGGCCGCAACGGGGCCGGCAAGACCACCACCGTGCGCGGCGTCCTCGGGCTCGTGCCGCGCACCGGGAGTGTGCTCCTCGACGGTGCGGAGACCGTGGGCCTGCCCACCCACACCCTGGTCCGCCGCGGCATCGGCTACGCCCCCGAGGACCGGGGGATCTTCGCCGGCCTCACCGTCGCGGAGAACCTGCGGCTGGCCGAACGCCGGGGCGGGGACGGGCCCGCGTACGGCCTGGTCCACGAACTCTTCCCCGAACTGAAGCGACGGGAGCGGCAGTTGGCGGGCACCCTGTCCGGCGGCCAGCAGCAGATGGTGGCCATCGGGCGCACCCTGCTGGGCGGCAACCGGCTGATCATCGCCGACGAGCCCACCAAGGGCCTGGCCCCCAAGGTCGTCACCGAGGTCGCCGTGGTGCTGGAGCGCGCCGCCGAGGCCGTGCCCGTGCTCCTGGTCGAACAGAACCTCGCCGTCGTACGCCGCCTCGCCCGGCACTGCGTGGTGCTCGCCGACGGCCGCACGGCGCACCGGGGCGAGGCGGCCCGGCTGCTCGGCGACCCGGAGGCCACCCGCCGGCTGCTCGGCGTGGGCCACGGCCCGCTCGCCCCACCGACCCCGGAGGCGGATGCCTGATGTCCACCCTCGTACTGCTCACCATGACCGGACTCGGTCTGGGGGCGCTCTACTTCCTCGTCGCGTCGGGGCTCTCACTGATCTTCGGCCTGATGGACGTGCTCAACTTCGCCCACGGGGCGCTGCTCTCCATCGGCGCGTACGGCACCTGGTGGGCGGCGTCCGGCGGTCTGCCCGGCGCCGGCCCGGACGGCTGGGGCTTCGCGCTGGCGGTCCTGTTCGGCACGGCGGTGGGCACGCTGGCCGCCGTGGTCCTCGAACTGGCCGTCGTACGGCCCCTGTACGACCGGCCCCGGGAACAGGTCCTCGCGACGGTCGGGGCGGGGCTGGCCGTGCCCGCCCTGCTGTCCGGCATCTGGGGTTCGGACGCCCGGACCTTCCCCGGTCCCGAGGCGCTGTCCGGCACGTTCCGGCTGCTGGGCGCGGACGTCCCGGTCGACCGGCTGGTGCTCGTCGCGGCGGCGGCCGCCGTCCTGGTCGCGCTGCGGCTGTTCCTCGGCCGGACCCGGCACGGCCTGGTCGTACGGGCCGGGGTCGAGGACCGCGCCATGGTGACCGCGCTGGGCATCGACGTCCGCAGGGCGTTCACGCTGGTCTTCGCGATCGGCGGCTGCGCCGCCGCGCTGGGCGGCGCGCTCGGCGGGCTGTACTTCGGCTCGGTCGACCCCCATCAGGGCACCTCGCTGCTGATCTTCGCGTTCGTCGTCGTGGTCACCGGCGGCATGGGCTCGGTGACCGGCGCGGCCGTGGCGGCCGTGGTCATCGGCCTGGTCCAGCAGTTCGCCAACTACTACACCGCAGCGGGCCTCGGCGACCTGGCCGTCGTCGTCCTGCTCGCCGTGCTGCTGCTCGTCCGGCCGCGCGGACTGACCGGGAGGCTCGCGTGAGCACCGCCACCACATCCGCGCCCACCGCCGTGACCCCGGCGCCCGGGGGCCGCAGGACCCGGCTGCTGCGCCGGTGGCCGGCCGCCGTCCTCGTGCTGCTGATCGTCGCGCCCTTCAGCGCGCTGCCGCTGCCCGGACTGCTGGACGGCCCGGTCGGAAGCCCCGGCAGCCTGCAACTCCTGGCGACCTGCCTGCTGTTCGGTGCCCTCGCCACCGGATACGACCTGCTGCTCGGCCGGACGGGGCTGCTGTCCTTCGGGCACGCGCTGTACTTCGCGGCGGGCAGTTACGCCACCAACACGCTCCTGCTGGAGGCGGGCCTGCCGTTCGCCGCGGCCGCGGTCCTCGGCCTGTGCTCCGGCGCCCTGCTGGCCCTGGTGCTGGGCTCGGTGAGCCTGCGGGTCACCGGCATCGGCTTCTCCATGGTGACGCTCGCCTTCGCGCAGGCCGGCTCGATCCTCGTCTCCCGCGACCCGGGCGGCCTGACCGGCGGCGAGGAGGGCCGGGCGGCCCCCGCGGAGCTGCTGCCCTCCTGGCTGGTGGGCATCGACCACACGGCCAATCTGTACTGGATCACCCTCGCCTACCTCGTCCTCACCCTCGCGGTCGTCCACCGGGCCGTCCGCTCGCCCACCGGCCGCGTCTGGGAGGGCATCAGGGAGAACGAGCGCCGGGTGGAGGTGCTGGGCCTGAAGCCGTACGGATTCAAGCTGACGGCCTTCGTCCTGGCCGGGACGCTGGCGGCGGCGGGCGGGCTCGTCCATCTGCTGCTGACCGGCGGCTCCACGCCCCGGACGACGGCCTCGGACTTCACCCTGTCGCTGTTGGTGATGGTGGTGCTGGGCGGATCGGGCACCCGCTGGGGGCCGATGGCCGGCGGCATCCTGTACACCTGGGCCGACCACCGGCTCGGCGACCTCGCCGGGTCGGACGCGGTGGCCGGCCTGCCCGCGGTGCTGCGCGTCCCGCTCTCCCAGCCGCTGTTCCTGCTCGGGGTGCTGTTCGTGGCCGTGGTGCACCTGCTGCCCGGCGGCCTGGCCCGCCTGCCGTCCCGTCTGCGCGGGACCCGTGAGGAGAACCGATGATCCCGTACGAGGAGTTGCGCGTCCCCGTCACCGGCGGCCACCTGGCCGCGCTGCGGTGGCCGGCCCGCGATCCCGGCGCGCCGGTGGTGGTGGCCCTGCACGGCATCACGGCCAACGCGCTGTCCTGGGGGCCGGTGGCCCGTCTGCTCGACGGGCGGGCCACGCTGGTCGCCCCCGACCTGCGCGGCCGGGCCGGCAGCGCCGGACTGCCCGGCCCGTACGGCATCGCCGCCCACGCGGACGACGTGGCCGCCCTGGCCGGGGCGCTCGGGCGGGACCGGGTGGTGCCGGCGGGCCATTCGATGGGGGCGTTCGTGGCGGCCCTCGCCGCCGTACGCCGTCCGGGGCTCTTCGGCCCGCCGGTGCTCGTCGACGGCGGGTTCGGGTTCCCCGCGCCCACGCACCTGGCGGCGGACGAGCTGATGGCGGCGGTGATCGGCCCGGCCATGGACCGGCTGTCGATGACGTTCCCCGACCGGGAGGCGTACCGGTCGTTCTGGCGGGCCCATCCCGCGTTCGCCGGTGACGCCTGGTCGCCGGAGGTGGACGCGTACATCCAGCGCGACCTGACCGGTGAGGAGCCCGCGTTGCGCTCGGGCTGCCGGCTGGAGGCGGTCCGCACGGACGGGGTGGGCCTCTTCCAGGACGAGGTACTGGCCGCCGTCCGCCGGCTCCCCGGGCCCGCGACCCTGTTGTGGGCGCAGCGCGGGCTGATGGACGAGGAGCAGGGGCTGTACGACGAGTCCCGGCTGGCGGCGGCCGGCCAGCCGGGCACGAACGTCAGGGCGGTGCGGGTCGAGGACGTCAACCACTACACGGTGCTGACGGGCGACAGGGGGGCGCGGGAGGTCGCCGGAGCGCTGCTGCGGGCGGCGTCCGCGCTCCGCTGAGCGGGCGGTGGGCGGCCGGGGCTCAGCGGTCCCGGCCGTCCGCCAGCAGGTGCAGGCGCAGGGCCAGTTGGAGCTCCAGCGCACGGTCGGGCTCGTTCCAGTCGCGGCCCAGCAGGACCTGGACGCGGTCGAGGCGCTGCACGACCGTGTTGACGTGCACGTGCAGTTCGTCCTTGGCCCGGATCAGGCTACCGCCCGCGCCGAAGTACGCCCGCAGTGTCCGCACCAGATGGGTGCCGCGGCGTTCGTCGTAGCGCAGCAGCGGCCCGAGCACCCCGGTGACGAAGCCGTCCACGTCCTTCGCGTTGCCCAGGACGACCCCCAGGAAGCCGAGTTCGCCGACGCAGGCCCCTTCGCCCTCGCGGCCCAGCACCCGCATGGCGCGCAGGCAGCGGGCGGCCTCGGTGTAGGCGGCGGCGAGTTCGCGGATGCCCCGGGCCGGGCCCGTACCGGCGACCGTGACGGGTGCCTGGACCAGGTGGCCGAGCTGTGCGGCCGCCGCCCGGGCCGCCGCGCCCACGGACGTGGTGGCGTCGTCGGTGGCGATCAGCAGCACGACGGCGCCCGCGTGTTCGGCGCTCACCCCGTGGATGTCCCCGCCGAAGAGGTACCGCATCGCGGCGCCGCCGAGCCGCTCCCCGGCCGCCGCCTCCGCGACCAGCAGGAGGTGCGGCCCGTCCAGGTCGACGCCCAGGCGCCGGCCGCGTTCGGCCAGCCCGGCGGGGTCGCGCTCCGGGTCGCCGAGCAGGTCGCTGATCAGCTCGCCCCGTACCCGGTTCTCGGTCTCGGCGACCGTGCGGCGCAGCAGCAGGAGGAGGCCGGTGACGACGGCGGCGCGTTCGAAGAGCCGCCGGTCGGAGTCGTCGAGCCGGTCCGCACGGTGCAGCACCAGTCCGGCGAGGAGTTCCTGCCCGGCGAGCACGGCGCAGATCCACCGGCCGTCGCGGTGGACGGCGCGCGCTCCGTGGCGGGACTCCTGCGCGGTGCGCGCGAGCCATCCGGCGTCCATGCTGTCGGCGGCGGACGCGGTGCCGTCGGGGCGTACGGCGGCCAGGGGGCGGCCGCCCGGGTCGTGGATGGTCAGGGGGCTGTCGAGCAGGCCGGCGACGGACGCGGCGACGTCCCTGACGTCGCCGCCGCGCAGCACCAGGTCGGTGAGCCGGTCGTGGGCCTCCTCGGCGCGCCGCATGGCGGCCGAGTGGGCGCGTACGGCGGCGTTGGCGCCGGCCAGTTCGGCGTTGGCGCCGGCGAGTTCCGCGAGGGCGGTACGGGTGGCGTCGACGGCCCTGGCGGTGTCGATGGCGATGGCGGCGTGCGCGGCGAGCGAGCAGAGCAGGGCGACCTCGTCGGGGCTGAAGACCCGCGCGGCGCGGTCGGCGGCGAACAGGACCCCGATGACCTTCCCCGTGCCGCCCCGGCTGGATCCGAGCAGCAGGGGCACGCCCAGGATCGCCACCAGCCCTTCGTCCAGCACCCCGGCGTTGATGTTGCGGGTGTGCCGGAAGCGTTCGTCGGTGCGGTAGTCGTTGGTCGCGTACGGGCTCGCGGTCTGCGCCACCAGTCCGCCGAGCCCTTCGCCCAGTTCGAGCCGGAGCCGCTGGAAGAGGAGGGACACCGACCCGTCGGTCACCCGCATGTAGGTGTCCCCGGCCTCCTCGTCGGGGAGCGTGAGATAGGCGGTGTCGGTGCCCAGCAGCATCCGGGCCCGCCGGACGATCGCCTTGAGCACGTCGTCGAGGTCCCGGGAGGCCGCGAGGTCGCCCGCCGTGTCGAAGAGGGCGGTGAGCTGGAGTTCCCGGCGCCGGTGCTGGCGCAGGGCGCCCCTGATCCGCAGGGCGGTGGCGGCCGCCCGCTCCACCTCGGCCAGTTCGGCCGGGGAGACACCCGCGGCCCTGGCCTCCGAGGTGACGGCGCCCAGGTCCTCGGCGGGGGCGTCGTCGGCCAGCAGGTCGAGGAGGTGCGCCAGCAGGGGCGCGGCGGACGGGGACGGTTCAGACATGGGCGGCCATCGTTCTTCCGGCTTCCGGGGGCGGTTGCGGTCAGTTGGCGGTCCAACCGCCGTCCATCGTGAGGGAGCTTCCGGTGAGGTGCGACGTGCCGGGGCCGCACAGCCACAGGACGGCGCCGGCGACGTCGCCGGGCTCGATCAGGGACTTGAGGGCGCTGCGTTCCAGCAGCACCCGCCCCACCACCTCCTGTTCGGAGATGCCGTGGCTGCGGGCCTGGTCCGCGATCTGGTCCTCGACCAGGGGCGTGCGGACGTAGCCCGGGCTGACGCAGTTGCTCGTCACCCCGTGCGGCGCCGCTTCGAGTGCGACCACCTTGCTGAGCCCCTCCAGTGCGTGCTTGGCCGACACGTAGGCCGATTTGTAGGGGCTCGCGCGCAGCCCGTGCACGGACGAGATGTTGACGACGCGGCCCCAGCCGCGTTCGTACATGCCGGGGAGCGTGCGGCGCAAGATGCGGAACGGGGCTTCCACCATGACGCGGTGGATCAGTGCGAAGCGGTCCGGCGGGAACTCGTGCACGGGCGCCACGTGCTGGAGCCCCGCGTTGTTGACCACGATGTCCGCGTCGGCGGGCAGCCCGTCCACCGCCTCGGCCACGGAGAGGTCGGCGACCCAGGCCGTTCCGCCGATCCGTTCGGCCAGGCGCTCGGCGGCGTCGCCCGCCTTGTCCACCACGTGCACATGGGCGCCCGCGGCGGCGAGCGCCTGTGCGCAGGCCAGTCCGATGCCGCTGGCGGCCCCGGTGACCAGGGCGGTGCGTCCGGCGAGGTCGCGGGGGTCGGGCTGGGGGGTCCGGGAAGTCTGCATGGGCGTCACCGTAAGGACGTCGCCGCCCGCATCACACGGGGCCGGTGCACACACCCCGGTGCGGCCCCGTGGTGGCGGCCCACATGGTGCGCGGCTGCGGGCGCGCCGTGCGCCCGGCGGGCCCCGGGCGGGCGCAAGGAGAGCGCCGCACACAGCGGCGGACGGCCGGTGTCCGTCTGCCACATGGGCGGCCGGGCCCGCGGCTCGTAGGTTCCGGCAGCAGTCCGCACGTCCGTCCGCACGTCCGACGAGGAGGCCACACCGTGCGCCCACCGATCCTGCGACGCCTGCTCCGCCGCGTCGCCCCCGTCGCCGTCTGCGGCCTGCTCGCCGTGCTCGGCGCACGCCCGGCGCCCGCCGTCGCCGCCCCCGCGGCTCCGGCCGCCACCGGGCTCCAGCAGGTCACCGGCTTCGGCTCGAACCCCGGCGGTCTCCAGATGTTCGCGTACACCCCCGACGGTGTGCCGGCGGGCGCGCCCCTGGTGGTCGCCCTGCACGGCTGCACACAGTCGGCGAGCGCCTACTTCACCGGCTCCGGCTGGAGCAAGTACGCCGACCTGTGGGGCTTCGACGTCGTCTTCCCGCAGACCACACCGGCGAACAACGCGCTGTCGTGCTTCGGCTGGTTCGACCCGGCGGAGAGCACCCGGGGCCGGGGCGAGGCGGCGTCCGTCGTGCAGATGGTCGAGTACGCGAAGCAGACGTACGGTTCCGACGGCCGCCGGGTGTACGTCACCGGGCTGTCGGCGGGCGGCGGGATGACCGCCGATCTGCTGGCCGCCTATCCGGACGTGTTCGCGGGCGGCTCGGTGGCCTCCGGGCTGCCCGCGCAGTGCGCCACCAGCCAGGCGGCCGCGTCCGGCTGCCAGACGGGCCCGCAGAAGCTCTCGCCCGCCCAGTGGGGCGACAAGGTCCGCGGCTCCTACCCGGGCTGGACCGGCCCCTGGCCACGGGTGGCGATCTGGCAGGGCACCTCCGACCGCACCGTCAGCCCGGCCAACGCCACGGCGCTGCGCGACCAGTGGACCGACGTGTGGGGCATCGGCCAGACCCCCTCCGGCACCGGGAGCCTGCCGGGCGGCACCACCCGGAGCGTGTACGAGGACGCGTCGGGGCGGTCCGCGGTGGAGACCTTCTCGGTGTCCGGCATGGGTCACGGCCTGCCGGTGAACCCGGGTTCGGGGGCCGACCAGTGCGGGGCGACGGGTGCGTACTTCCTGAACACCGTCTGCTCGGCCTACCACACGGGCGTGTTCTGGGGCCTGGACCGGGACGCGCCGGGCGGCGGGTCCGGGCTGCCCGCCCCCACCGGCCTGAAGGTCACCGGGGTCACCGACAGCGGCGCCTCACTGGCGTGGGACGCGGTCACGGGCGCGGCCTCCTACACGGTGTACCGGGACGGCGCGGAGGTGGCCACGACGCCCTCGGTGTCCTTCACCGACACCGGCCTGACCGCGGGCACGTCCTACCGCTACTCGGTGGCCGCGGCCGACTCCTCGGGGGCCGCCGGGGCGGGCTCGTCGGCCGTGACCGCGACCACGACGGGCGGCACGGCCCCGGCGAGGTGCTTCACGGCGACGAACTACGCGCACGTGACGGCGGGCCGGGCGCACATCTCGGGCGGCCACGCCTACGCGAACGGTTCGGGGCAGGACATGGGGCTGTACAACGTGTTCGTCACACACACCCTGCGGGAGTCCCCGGCGGGCCACTTCGTGATCGCCGACTCCGGCTGTCAGGCGGGGTCCTCGTAGGCGCCCCTCGCCTTTCCGGGCAGCCGGCAGCCGTCCTCGACGGCGTTGAGCGACACGGTCGGGCCGGCGCCCTGGACCGCGTGGTAGCGGGCGTACAGCTTCCAGCCCCGTTTGGCGAGGGTGCGGTAGGTGATGTCCCGCACGGCGTGGCTGGAGACGAGCTCCCAGTCGTGCTGCCGCAGCCGTGTCAGTGTCCCCTCGAACGCGTCCGCGGCCCCGGCCGCGGGCGCGTAGCCCGTCCAGGGCGCGACGCACTTCTGCCAGTCGCCCCCGGGCAGTCCGCCCGTCGAGGTGTTCCCGTCCGGGAGGCCCGCGGCGCGGGCGAAGCCGGCTATCTCGTCGGCGACCGTCCGCGCGACGAACGGCGGGGTGGGTTCCGGGGTGGGCGCGAGGGGTGTCCCGCTCTCGTCCAGGAGGCCGCAGCCCGCCGTCACCGTCATCAGTCCGGCCGTCACGGCGGCGACGGCCGCCGTGCCCCTTCTCGTTCCGCGCACTGTGTCCCGCCCGGTCGTCCCTCCCCACGGGCACGCGCCCGTGTGACCCCCGCCGGAGTCTCGCACGGGCTCTGACCTGCTGGGAAGGCCCCGCGTCCACGGGGTGCCGCTGTCCGCCCGGAGGGGGCCGGGCGTGCCCCGGTAGAGTGTGCGGGTCGTCATCATGCCCGTACAGGGGGAAGCCGGTGCGAATCCGGCGCAGACCCGACCCCTACGCGCTCGGCTCAGCTCGAGCAGGGGAAACCCCATTCGAGAGGCCCAGCCCGCCATGTCCGTACGCCGCCGCGCGGTCGCGCTCGCGCTCACCGCCGTGCTCTGTGGAGCGGCCGCCCCCATGGCCGCCGCCGCGCCGGGTCCGTCGCCCTCACCTTCCGCACCGGACCTTCCGGCGGGGCTGTACGGCACCAAGGACCCGACGTACGACGGGGTGTGGCGTCAGTCGCTGGCCTTCCTGGCCCAGAAGATCGAGCTGGTCACGCCCTCCACGCGGTCGGTGGAGTGGCTCGTCGGCCAGCAGTGCGACAGCGGGGCCTTCGCCGCCTACCGCGACGCCTCCGTGCCCTGCGACGCCGCGACGGTCGCGGACACCAACGCCACGGCGGCGGCGGTCCAGGCCGTGGTCGAGCTCGGGGTGCACCGCGAGGCCGTGGACAACGGGGTCGCCTGGCTGAAGTCCGTGCAGAACGAGGACGGCGGCTGGGGCTACAACCCGGGCAGCCCGAGCGACGCCAACTCCACCGGTGTCGTGGCCGGTGCGCTGGCCCGGGCGGGCGTTCCGCTCGCCGAGATCACCACGGCGGGCGGGAAGACGCCGTACACGGCGCTCCAGACCTTCGCGCTGCCCTGCGGCGGCGACGGCGGCGGGGCGTTCGCCTACCAGCCGGACAAGGACGGCAAGCTCACCGCCAACGCCGACGCGACGGCGGCGGCGGTCCTCGGCGCGATGGGCAAGGGCATGGCCGCGGGCAACTACAACGCGGTGAAGGCACCCGTCTGCGTGGAGGGCACCGGCCTCACCCCCGAGCAGTCCGCGCAGAACGGCGCCGCCTACCTGGCGAAGGCCCTCGCCGGCGGGTATCTGGACCTGCCGCCGATGCCGGGCGCCGAGGAGTCGGCGCCGCAGCCGGACTTCGGCAACACGGCGGACGCGGTCGTGGCGCTGGCGGCCTCCGGCCACAAGGACAAGGCGGCCCGGGCGGTCGCCTACCTGGAGAAGCACGCGCAGGGCTGGGCGAAGGAGGGCGGCCCGGCGGCCACCGCGCAGCTGGTCCTCGCCGCCCACGCGACCGGCACCGACGCCCGTGACTTCGGGGGCGTCGACCTCGTCGCCCAGCTCAACGCGACGGGCCCGGCGCCCGCCGCCACCGCCGTGCCCTCGCCGACCGCGACGGAGCCGGAGAAGCCCGCGGACACGAGCAGCGACGACGGCGGGCTGGGCCTCTGGTGGATCATCGGCATCGGTCTCGTCTTCGGCACGGGCATCGGTTTCCTGCTCAGCGGACGCCGGAAGAACCAGCGGCCGTGAGGCGCCCGCTGGGCACGGCGGCGCTGCTCCTCCTCATAGGCGCCGTCCTGGCCGTGCCGGGCGCGGGCACCGCCCAGGCGGCGGGCTACCGCTACTGGTCGTTCTGGGAGGGCGACGGCGGCACGGACTGGACGTACGCCACCCAGGGACCCTCCGTGATCCGCCCGGACGACGGCGCGGTGCAGGGCTTCCGCTTCTCGGTGAGCGCGGACTCCCAGGACTCGGCGCGCCCCCGCCGCGCACCGGACTTCGGGACCGTCTGCGCGGCCACCCCGGCGAAGGACGGCCTCAAGCGGATCGCGCTGGTCATCGACCCCGGGACGGCGGCCGACGCGCCGGACGGCGAGAAGCCGCCCGCGCCGCGTACCGCCTGCGCCGTGGTGGCACCGGAGGCGAGCACGGCGGAGGCCCTCGCCTCGGTGGCGAAGCCCCTGCGCTACGACAGCTCCGCGATGCTCTGCGCGATCTCGGGCTACCCGCGGTCGGGCTGCGGCGAGCAGGTCGGCGGGGAACCGGACACCGCGGAGTCCGGAGAACCGGCCACGGCGCCGGCGGCCGACGGCGGGGGGAACGCCTCCGAGGACTCCACCGGCGGCGGCCCGTCGGCGGGTGTGCTCACCGGCGTCGGCGCGGTGCTCGTCCTGGGTGCCGCCGCCGTGCTGCGGGCCCGCCGCCGCCGATGACCGGCTCCACCGGCACGGCCCGGCTCCACCCTGCCCTGCGCGCCCCCGGGGCCACCCGCGGCAACGCCCTGCCGGCCGGGGCCTGGTGGCTGTGGGCGCTCGGGCTGGCGGCAGCGGCGTCCCGCACGACCAACCCGCTCCTGCTCGGGCTGCTGGTGGGGGTGGCCGGCTACGTGGTGGCGGCGCGTCGCACGGACGCGCCGTGGGCCCGTTCGTACGGGGCCTTCGTCAGGCTCGGACTGTTCGTCGTCGCCGTGCGCCTGGTGTTCTCCGTCGTCCTCGGCTCGTCCGTCCCCGGTACGCACACCCTGTTCACGCCGCCCGAGGTGCCGTTGCCCGACTGGGCCCAGGGGATCAGGATCGGCGGCCGGGTCACGGCGGAGCAGGTCGTCTTCGCCCTCTACGACGGCGCGAAACTGGCCACCCTGCTGATCTGCGTCGGCGCGGCGAACTCGCTGGCCAGCCCGGCCCGGCTGCTGAAGTCCCTGCCCGGCGCCCTGTACGAGGTCGGGGTCGCCGTCGTCGTCGCGATGACGTTCGCGCCGAACATGGTCGCCGACGTGGCACGGCTGCGGACGGCGCGCCGGCTGCGCGGACGGCCCGCCGGCGGGATCGGCGCGGTGCTCCGGATCGGACTGCCGGTGCTGGAGGGCGCGCTGGAGCGCTCGGTCGCCCTGGCCGCGTCGATGGACGCGCGGGGCTACGGGCGCACCGCGCGGGTCCCGCCCGCCGTCCGCCGCACCACGCGGGTGCTGACGCTCGGCGGGCTGCTGGGCGTCTGCGCCGGGACGTACGGGCTGCTGGCCGCCCGGGGCGCCGTGCACGGGCTGCCGTTGCTGCTGGCCGGACTGGCGGCGGCGACGGCCGGGCTCAGGCTCGGCGGGCGCCGCTCGGTCCGCACCCGCTACCGGCCCGACCGCTGGGGCGTACGCGCCTGGCTCGTCGCGGGCTCGGGCGCGGCCGTCGCGGCGGCGATGATCGGGGCGGGCGCCGCCGCCCCGGACGCCCTGCACCCCGGTGTCGTCCCGCTCACCGCTCCGGTACTGCCGCTGTGGCCCGCCGCCGCCGTGCTGCTCGGACTGCTGCCCGCCGCGGTGGCACCCCTTCCCCCCTCGCCCTCGGACTCCAAGGAGCACGCATGATCCGGTTCGAGCAGGTCTCGGTGCGGTACGAGGGCGCCGAACGCCCCACCCTGTCGGGGGTGGACCTCACGATCCCGGAGGGCGAACTGGTGCTGGCCGTCGGCCCCTCCGGTGTCGGCAAGTCGACACTGCTGGGTGCCGTGTCCGGTCTCGTACCGCACTTCACCGGCGGGGTGCTGAGCGGCCGGGTCACGGTCGGCGGACGCGACACGCGCACGCACAAGCCGCGTGAACTGGCCGATCTCGTCGGCACGGTGGGCCAGGACCCGCTCGCCCACTTCGTGACGGACACCGTCGAGGACGAGCTGGCCTACGGGATGGAGTCGCTGGGCCTCGCCCCGGACGTGATGCGGCGCCGGGTCGAGGAGACGCTGGACCTGCTGGGGCTCGCCGAGCTGCGCGACCGGCCGATCGCCACGCTCTCCGGGGGCCAGCGCCAGCGGGTCGCGATCGGCTCGGTCCTCACCCCGCACCCCACGGTCCTGGTCCTCGACGAGCCGACGTCCGCCCTGGACCCGGCGGCGGCCGAGGACGTGCTGGCGGTCCTCCAGCGCCTGGTGCACGACCTGGGCACGACGGTGCTGATGGCCGAACACCGGCTGGAGCGCGTGGTGCAGTACGCCGACCAGGTCCTCCTCCTGCCCGGGCCCGGGGCCGCCCCGGTGATGGGCGCGCCCGCGGACGTCATGGCGCTCTCGCCGGTCGCCCCGCCGGTGGTGGCCCTGGGCCGCCTGGTGGGCTGGGACCCGCTGCCGCTGTCGGTGCGCGACGCCCGCCGCCGGGCGGTGCGCCTGCGCGAGCGGCTGGCCGACGTGGAACCGCCGCCGCGCGCGGCCCCGGCGGATGCGGTGGTGGCCCCGCTGCCTGCGCGGCCCGCGGCCCGCCCCGGCCTGCTGGCCCGGCTGCTCGGCCGCGCGCAGGACGCGGCCCCGGCGCTGCCCCCGGCCCCGGAGGCCGCCGCCACCCTGGTCGAGGGGCTGGGGGTGCGGCACGGGCGGGTCCAGGCGCTGCGCGGGGTGACCCTGTCCGTCGCGCCGGGCGAGACCGTGGCCCTGATGGGCCGCAACGGCGCGGGCAAGTCCACCCTGCTGTCCACCCTGGTGGGGACGGTCCGGCCCACCTCGGGCTCGGTGCGTGTCGCGGGCCTGCACCCGTCCGGCACCCCGCCTCGGGAGATGGTGCGCCGGGTCGGTCTCGTACCGCAGGAACCGCGCGACCTGCTGTACGCGGACACGGTCGCCGCCGAGTGCGCGGCGGCCGACTCCGACGCGGGCGCGCCCGGGGGCAGTTGCCGGGCGCTGGTCTCCGAGCTGCTGCCCGGGGTGCCCGACTCCGCCCACCCCCGTGATCTCTCGGAGGGCCAGCGGCTCGCGCTGGCCCTCGCCCTGGTGCTCACCGCCCGCCCCCCGCTCCTCCTCCTGGACGAGCCGACGCGCGGGCTGGACTACGCGGCGAAGGCACGGCTCGTCGGCGTGCTGCGCCGGCTGGCCGCGGCGGGCCACGCCATCGTGCTGGCCACGCACGACGTGGAGCTGGCGGCGGAGCTGGCGCACCGGGTGGTGATCCTGGCCGACGGCGAGGTCGTCGCCGACGGCCCGACCCGGGAGGTCGTGGTCTCCTCCCCCGCCTTCGCCCCGCAGACCGCGAAGGTCCTGGCGCCGCGTCAGTGGCTGACCGTCTCCCAGGTGCGCACGGCGCTGGAGGGGCTGGAGTGACGGCGCGGTCCGCCCGGCCCGTGCGGCTCGGCCCGCACGCCGTCGCCGCGCTCGTCCTGGTCAGCGCGGTGGGGGTGGTCGCGTTCGGCTGGCCGCTGCTCGCGGGAGCGGGCTCCGGCCTCGCCCACGCCCAGGACGCTCCGTGGCTGTTCGGCGTGCTGCTCGTCCTGCTCGTCGGCGTCGTCCTCGCGACGATCGCGGACTCCGGCCTGGACGCGAAGGCCGTGGCGATGCTGGGCGTCCTCGCCGCGGTCGGCGCCGCGCTGCGTCCGCTGGGCGCGGGGACCGCGGGCCTGGAGCCCATGTTCTTCCTGATGGTCCTGAGCGGCCGGGTCCTGGGGCCGGGCTTCGGCTTCGTGCTCGGCTCGGTCACGATGTTCGCCTCGGCGCTGCTCACGGGCGGGGTCGGACCGTGGATGCCGTTCCAGATGCTGTCGATGGGCTGGTTCACCATGGGCGCGGGCCTGCTGCCCGGGCCGGACCGGCTGCGCGGCAGGGGCGAGCTGCTGGTGCTGGGGGTGTACGGATTCGCGGCGGCGTTCGCGTACGGCACGGTGATGAACCTGTACGGCTGGACGATCGTGCCGGGGCTCGGCTCCGGGGTCTCCTTCGTCGCGGGCGCCCCGGTCCACGAGAACCTGGTGCGCTTCCTCGCCTACTGCACCGCCACCTCGCTGGGCTGGGACCTGGGCCGCGCCGTGCTCACCGTCGTCCTGACGGTGGCGGTCGGGCCCACCCTGCTCAGGGCCCTGCGCCGGGCCACCCGCCGCGCCGCGTTCGACGCCCGGGCGGACTTCGAGGTCCGCCCGGACTGATCAGCGGTCCTACGCCTTGCTGCCCGCCGGTTCGGCGGCCACGGGTTTCTCCGGGCCGTCCGCCGCCGGACCGCCGCCGGTGCGGGCGGCCGGGATGGTGCCGGTGCCCGCCTGGAGCCTGCGCGGCCCCGAGAGGACGTACACGATCCCGAAGCCCGCCGTGACCACCGTCGCGCCGCCGACAGCGTCCAGCACCCAGTGGTTGCCCGTGGCCACGATCGCGGAGACGGTGAACAGCGGATGCAGCAGCCCCAGGGCCTTCATCCAGATCTTCGGGGCGAGCAGGGCGATCACCACCCCGCACCACAGGGACCAGCCGAAGTGCAGGGACGGCATCGCCGCGTACTGGTTGGTCACCGCCGTCAGCGCACCGAAGTCGGGGCTGTCCAGGTCCTGGGTGCCGTAGACCGTGTCGATGAAGCCGAGCCCCGGCATGAGGCGCGGGGGCGCCAGCGGGTAGAGCCAGAAGCCGAGGAGGGCGAGGACCGTGGCGCAGCCCAGCGTGCTGCGGGCCCAGCGGTAGTCGGAGGGACGGCGTGCGTAGAGCACGCCGAGGACCGTGAGCGGCACGATGAAGTGGAACGTCGAGTAGTAGTAGTCGAAGAAGCCGCGCAGCCAGGGGATGCCGACGACGGTGTGGTTCAGCCAGTGCTCGATGTCGATGTGCAGCCACTGCTCGAGGGAGTGGATCTGCCGGCCGTGCTCCTCGGCGGCGGAACGCCCGGCGGTCGCGGCGAGCCGCACCTGGGCGTACGCCGAGTAGACGACCCGGATGAGCAGGAGTTCCAGCAGCAGGTTGGGGCGGCTGAGCACCCGCCGCCAGAACGGCAGCAGCGGCACCCACGCGAAGCGCGCCGGCACCGGTCGCGCGTGGTCGGTGGGGACCGGCCGCCGCCAGTGGGGCGAGGTGCGGGGCAGGAAGGGCATCGCGCAGGCCGCGGCGAGCGCGGCGATCAGCAGCATGTTGTCGCGTACGGGCAGGATCACGCCGACGTTCGGCAGCAGCATCTTCCCCGGCAGGGTCAGGACGAGCACGACGACGACCGGCCACACCAGCCGGTCCGAGGCGCGGACGCCCACGCGGCCGACGACGGCGAGCAGCACCCACAGCAGCTGGTGCTGCCAGGCGGTGGGTGACACCGCGACGGCGACGCAGCCCGTGACGGCGACGGCCAGGAGCAGCTGCCCGTCCCGGGCGTAACGGGCCGCCCGGCGCAGCCCGAGGAGGATCACGACGGCGGCCAGGGCCAGGAACAGCACCGTCTCGAACGGCCCCTGGAGCCCGAATCGCAGCAGGGCGCCGTGCAGGGACTGGTTGGCCAGGCTGTCCGGTCGCTCACCGAGCCCGGCACCCGCGAGGTGGTGCACCCAGTACGCCCAGGAGTCGCGCGGCATCATCACCCAGGCCAGCGCCGTGCAGAGGCCGAAGGTGGCGCCGCCGGTCACGGCGGCCCCGCGTCTGCCGGTAAGCCAGAACAGGCCGGCGAAGAGCAGGACGGCCGGCTGGAGGGCGGCGGCGACCCCGGTCAGCACCCCGGGAAGCCGTTCGCCGCGCACCGCGAAGCAGGCGAGGAGCACCAGCAGGACGGGCAGGATGCTGGTCTGGCCGAGCTGGAGGGTGTTGCGGACGGGCAGCGACAGCATCAGCAGGGTGATCGCGACGGGCGCCGCCAGGAACGCGGTGCGCCGGCTCACGGGTGCGGGCAGCGCGCGGACGGCGACGTATCCGAGCAGGACGACGAGCAGCAGCGAACCGAAGGTCCACACGACGCCGAGGGCCTGTTCGGCCGAGACCGTCAGCGGCTTCAGCACCAGCCCGGCGAAGGGCGTGCCGGTGAACCGGCCCGGGTCGTAGAGGGAACCCGCGATGTGCAGGACCCCGGTCGCGCCCGTCCAGGTCTCGAGGTCGGCGAGGCGTTCGCCCGGCGGCCTCCGCAGCACCACCGCCGCCTGCCGTATCGCCAGGACACCGGCGAGCAGCCACAGGACGGCTCTGACCACCGCGGCCCTCGACCCGGGATCCGCCGCCGCGTCCCCCCGCACACTGCGCTCCACATCTGTCACGCTGCGCCGACCCTCCCCTTTTCGTGCACGGTCCCCTCGGCCCGGGTATGTGCGGATGAAGCCTCGCATTGCCCTATGAGGTAGACACAATCAACCCCCTCTTCGCCTGTCTGTCACCACCGGGTGCCGGAAGAACGCCCGGACGCCGTCGGGCGGGTCCGGCGGCGTACGGGTCGGTCCTCGTGACGGGGAGCGTCCGCCTGCCAGCCGGCGAAGAGGGGGACGTCCGACGAGCCGTCCAGGACGACGACGCCGAAGGGCCGGTCGAAGGCGATGTGCCGGACCGTCCGCGGCCGCGCGGCGAGGGCCCGTGTCGTCAGGACCGTGACCGCCGCGGCCTCGACGCCGTCCTCGGCGATCTTCACCACCGCCTCCTGGACCGCCTCGGAGAGATGGAGGCGTACGGGCGAGAGGCCGGAGAAGTCGGCCGCGGCGCGGTCGGTCGCGAGCCGCACCCCGAGCGCGGGCAACTGCCCGGTGATGGGGATGTTTGTCCGCAGGGTGAAGCGCGGCAGCGAGACGGTCACCGCTCCGGCGTCCAGCGGGACGCGTGACCCGCCGGGGGCCCACGCGAGCGGCAGGACCCGGTCGGCGCCGTCGCCCGGCCGCCCGAGGACGAACCTGACCCGCGCCGGTGCCGCGCCCTCCGGCTCCGCGCGGCAGCGCAGTTCGACGACGTACGCCCCCGAGACCGTCCACACGTCCGCGCGCCGGACCGGCGCGTGCATCGTCGCCACCGGCCGGGTGGTGCCCGCCGCGTCGGTGAAGGGGACGTCACGGGTGCGGCCGGCGTCGAACGGCGCCTCCCAGAGCGCCTTCAGGGCCAGCACGCCGACCAGGGCGAGTTCGATGTCCTCGCCGAGTTCCAGCGGCAGCCGCTCGATCAGGCCGCCGGTCCGCTCGCACACCCACGCGTCGGCCTCCGCGGCGTCGGCCGGGCCGAACTCGACGTCGGGCAGGGACCGTTCGTAGCGGGGGTGGAGCGGCGCGTCGTGCCACACCCGGGTCGCGACCTTGAGCGCCCCGGTGCGCCCCCAGTCCCGGGCCGCCTCCGTCACCACGGCCGCCGCCTCCTCGCCTGCCGCGCCCAGCAGGGCGCGCAGTTCCGCCGCGGTCTCCGTGCGGGCGCCCGCGCCGAGCACCGTCAGGGCCAGCCAGAGCCCGGCGGGCGAGCACACGAAGCCGGGCCCGCCGGGCCGGGCCAGCTCCCGTATCCACCGCTCCCCCAGCCGCTGGACGGCCGTCTCGATGCCGGTGTCCCGTGTCATCGCTTCCTCCCGCTCCGCGCTCCCGCGCCACTGACAAAACGGTTCGCCACCGCGTGCCGCCCCGGACAGAATGGCCCGGTGACATGGACGGTGACCCCGGAACACTTCGGCAGCCCCGAGGCGGCCCTGCTGCGGCGGGACTACTACGACGAGGTGGCGAGCCGGTACTGGGGCCGCCCGGCGACCTCGGAGGAGATCGACGAGGGGCTGCGGGACGACGGCGCCGGGCTGCTCGCCCCGCCCACCGGCGAGTTCCTGGTGGGACGGTACGGCGGCGAGCCCGCGGGCTGCGCGGGCCTGCTGCTGGCCGGCGACGCGACGGCGGAGCTGACCCGGGTGTTCGTGCGGCCGGCGTTCCGCTCGACGGGCGGCGGCGGCCTGCTGCTCGCCGGGGTGGAGAGCGCCGCGCGGGCCCGCGGGGTGCGGCGGATCCGGCTCGACACCCGCGACGACCTGGTGGAGGCGCGCGGGCTGTACGCGAAGCACGGCTACCGGCCGGTGCCTGCCTTCAACCGGGGCCCCTACGCGGAGCACTGGCTCGCCAAGGAACTCTGATCCCCCGGCGGCGGGGGGTCAGCCCACCGAGTGGTCCCGGCGCGGTTCGGGCATGTGCGGCCGCTCCCGGCTCGATCCGCTCACCTCGGCCGACAGCTCGGTCACCAGGCGGACCAGGTCGGTGGGCCGGTCCGGACCCCACCAGTCGCCCAGCAGTTCGGCCAGTGACTCCTCGCGGGCCTGGGACAGCCGCACCACGGCCTCCGCGCCCCGTTCGGTGAGCACCAGCTGCATCCCCTCGCGCCGGGCGTAGCCGAGCCCCTCCACCTGGCGTGCCGCCGAGGTGATCACCCTGAGCGGCACGGGGGCGACCTCGGCGAGCCGGCCGGGTTCGACGGTGCCGTGCCGTTTGATGCGCAGCAGGAGCCAGCTGGCGGCGGGCTGCAGCTCGTATCCGGCCTTCGCGGTGATCTTCTCGTAGATCTCCCGGCGCCCCTCCCGGGTGGCGAGCACCGACAGCGCGCGGGCGCACTCGTCGTACGAGGAGCGCTGGACCGGGTTCGAGGCGAGGGTCTCGCTGCTGTCGGGTGCGGTCACCGACCCGCGCAGGGGCTCCTCCTTGAGGAACCAGGCGAAGACGAACGCGACGAGGACGACCGGTGCCGCGTACAGGAAGACGTCGGTGATCGAGGTCGAGTACGCGGTCAGCACCGAGGGCCGCAGACCTGCCGGGAGGCGGCCGATGGCCCGCGGGTCGGCGGCGAGCGATCCGGCGTCGACCCCGGGGGGAAGGGCGCGGCCGGTGAGCGCGTCGGCGAGTTTGCCGGTCAGCCGGTTGGTGAAGATGGTGCCGAACACGGCGACGCCGAACGAGGCGCCGATGGACCGGAAGAAGGTCGCCCCCGACGTGGCGACACCGAGGTCCTCGTAGCCGACGGAGTTCTGCACGATGAGCACGAGCACCTGCATCACCAGGCCGAGCCCGGCGCCGAAGACGAAGAAGCAGAGGCTCATCGTCAGGGTGGAGCTGTTCTCGGAGAGCGTGTGGAGCAGCAGCAGGCCGATCACGGTGACGGCGGTGCCGGCGATCGGGAAGACCTTCCAGCGTCCCGTCCGGCTGACGATCTGGCCGGATCCGGTCGAGGTGATCAGGAGCCCGAAGACCATCGGCAGCATGTGCACACCGGACAGGGTCGGGGTGATGCCGTGCACGACCTGGAGGAACGTCGGCAGGTAGGTCATGGCGCCGAACATCGCGAAGCCGATGACGAAGCTGATGACCGCGACGAGGCTGAAGGTCCTCTTCCGGAACAGCCTCAGCGGCAGCACGGGCTCAGCCGCCCGCCGCTCGGCCGCGATGAACGCCGCCAGCAGCACCACGGAGAGGACCGCGAGGGCGATGATCTGCACGGAGCCCCAGGCCCAGGTGGTGCCGCCGAGCGAGGCGACGAGGACCAGGCAGGTGGCGGCGGAGGCGATGAGGAAGGTGCCCAGGTAGTCGATGGTGTGCCGGGTGCGGCGGACCGGGATGTGGAGGGACGTGGCGATGACGAGCAGCGCGACGACGCCGATGGGCAGGTTGATGTAGAAGACCCAGCGCCAGCTGAGGTGCTGGGTGAAGAGGCCGCCGAGCAGCGGCCCCAGCACGCTGGTCACTCCGAAGACCGCGCCGAAGAGGCCCTGGTACTTGCCTCGTTCGCGCGGGGTGACGATGTCTCCGACGATCGCCATCGACAGCACCATCAGGCCGCCGCCGCCGAGTCCCTGGAGGGCGCGGAAGCCGATCAGCTGCGGCATGTTCTGGGCCATGCCGCAGAGCGCGGAGCCCACGAGGAAGATGACGATGGCGGTCTGGAAGAGCTTCTTGCGCCCGTACTGGTCGCCGAGCTTGCCCCAGAGCGGGGTGGCCGCGGTCGCCGCCAGCAGGTAGGCGGTCACCACCCACGACAGGTGGTCCAGGCCGCCCAGTTCGCTGACGATCGTGGGGAGTGCGGTGGACACGATGGTCTGATCGAGTGCGGCGAGCAGCATGCCGAGGAGCAGGGCGCCGATGGACACCAGGACGTTCCGCCGGGACCGCCCCTCACCTGTGGCAGGGGGTGGCGGGCTCAGCTGCTGGGCCATGAGCATCTCCTCGGGTCCGCTTCCACCCCATCCTGGCCGCTGTGTGCCGTTATGGCCTGCCGAGCCGCCGCCGCGGGCGTTGGGCTTCCCCGCGGCGGCCTTGCATAATCGCAGGCAGTTCAAAGGGGAGGGGAACCCACGATGACCGGACATATATGCCCGGAGTGCGGTGGCGAGCGGGGCGCGAGACCGGGGGCGGGGTGCGCCTGCGGAGCGGGGGCGGCCGCACGGGACGCCCGTACGGCGGAGATCGCGGCGGCCGAGGATTTCGACCCGCTGCGGATCCGGCCGTACGTGACGCTGAACAGCGACGACGCGCAGGACCACGGCACCCCTGACGCGGCCACGACGATGCCGCTCTTCCTGGACGGCGCCAGGGGGGCCGCACCGGGCGCGCCGCCCGGCGGCGCCGTCGCGGACGGGACCCGCCGGCGGACCGCGGCGGCCTACGCGGGCGGCGGCCCCGATCCCGTGCAGCCACGCCGCCGGCGGCCGTTCGCCGTCGTCGCGGTGGGGGCCGCGGTGGCCGCGGTGGTGGGGACGGCGGCTTTCGCCGGGGGCCTGTTCGACGACGAGGACAGCCGTGACACGGCTCTGCCCGAGGCCATGACGAGCATGCCGGACGCGGGCGGCGAGCCGGCCGCGACCGTGTCGGAGTCCCCGTCCGCCTCGGCCTCCGCCACTCCGTCCCGGTCGGCGTCGGCTTCGGCGTCCCCGTCGGCGTCGCCCTCCCCGTCGGACAGCCCGTCGGCCTCGGCGTCGGCGTCGGCGACCGCCTCCCGGCAGCCGTCACCCTCGGCCAGCGCGACGATGGCGCCCGCCACGACGGAGGCGGTGGCGCCCCCCGCCGAGGAGGAGTCCGGGACGACGCTCCGCCGGGGGGACCGCGGCGCGGAGGTCTCCGAGCTCCAGCGGCGCCTCCAGGAGATCTGGGTCTACCGGGGACCGGAGAACGGCGACTACTCGCAGCAGGTGGAGCAGGCCGTCGCCGAGTACCAGCGGTGGGTATCGGTCAGGAACGACCCCCCGGGGGTCTACGGGCCGGAGACCCGGGCCGCCCTGGAGGCGCAGACGAGCGGCAGGGGCCGCAGGTCCTGAGCGGCCTCCCGCCGGACCCGTGAGGACGCGGAACCGGCGCGGGGCCGCATCCCCGGTGCGCCGGACTGGCGTTTCCGCGACGGTTTTTGTATCGTGGTGGAACAAAGTAGCCTCCGCCCGTTCACCCTGACCGGCGGGCGGGGCTGCTTGTTTCTTCGTCACCCGCAGCGATGAGCTGTTCCCCCGCGCTCTGGAGCATGCCGATGCCGGCCACCGTCCTCGAAGCCCGCGCCCTCCTGCTGGACATGGACGGCACCCTCGTGAATTCCGACGCGGTGGTGGAACGCTGCTGGCGCCGCTGGGCGACCGCGCAGGGGCTGGACCCCGAGGCCGCGCTCAAGGTGGTCCACGGCCGCCAGGGCTACGCGACGATGGCGGCCCTGCTGCCGGACCGCCCGATGGAGCAGAACCACGCGGAGAACCGCCTGATGCTCGCCGAGGAGACCGCCGACACCGAGGGCGTCGTCCCCATCGGCGGCGCCCCCGCCTTCATGGCGTCGATCGCCACCCTCCCGCACGCGCTCGTGACCTCGGCCGACGAGGCGCTCGCGCAGGCGCGGATGACGGCCGCGGCCCTGCCGATGCCGGAGACGCGCGTCACCGCGGAGCTGGTGGGAGCCAGCAAGCCGGACCCCGAGGGCTTCCTCAAGGGCGCGGCCGAGCTGGGCTTCGACCCGGCGGACTGTGTCGTGTTCGAGGACTCGGAGGCCGGCGTCATGGCGGGCCGGGCCGCGGGCATGCGCGTCGTGGGCGTCGGCCCGCGCGCCGCCGCGCTCTCCCCCGACGCCCATGTCGAGGACCTGACGCGGCTCCGGGTGGAAGCGGGCGCGGACGGTTCGATCCGGTTGCACATCGAGGTCGCGTAGCGGCGGGGGCCACCCCTCCACGCACCGGATTCCGCAGGACCGGAGGGCTGCCCCTCCGCCCGCGTACCGGGCCCTGAGGGGCTCGACCCTCCGCGTACGGAACCCCGTGGTCCCAGGGGGCTCGACCCTCCGCGTACGGAACCCCGTGGTCCCGGGCGACTCGACGCCCCGCGTACGGAACCCCGTGGCCCCAGGGGGCTCGACCCCCCGCACAGGGAACCCCGTGGTCCCGGGCGACTCGACGCCCCGCGTACGGAACCCCGTGGCCCCAGGAGGCTCGACCCCCCGCACAGGAAACCCCGTGGCCCCCGCGCGGATTCGCCCCGGCCCTCGCTCCTCCGCCTTGCCGCCCCGGGTCAGTCCCGGTGCAGCAGCCCTCGTGCGACCAGTTCCAGCACCAGCGCGACGGCGACCGCCTGCACCGCCATCAGGGCCACCAGGACGAACAGCTGCACGGCGCCCGCCTGAACAGGTGAGGCGCCGCCCAGCAGCATGCCCACGAACGCCCCGGGCAGGGTGACGAGCCCCACGGTCCGGGTCTGGTCCAGTCCCGGCAGCAGCGCGTCCGACGCCGCGGGACGGGCGATCTCCAGCCGGGCGTCCCGGTCGAGCAGTCCGAGCGCCATCCCGGCCTCCACCTCCCCGCGCCGCGCCCCGAGTTCGTCCAGCGCGCGCCGCCCGCCGAGCACGGTCGCGGTGAGCGCGCCCCCGATGAGGATGCCCGTGACCGGGATCAGCGCGATGCCGCGCGGCGGGAGCAGCCCGGTGAGCAGCAGTGCCACGACCACGGGCACGACACCCGCGGCGATCGGCAGCGCGGCCCACCACCAGGTGCGGTTGGGGGTGATCCGCCGGCCTGCGGTACGCACCGCGACGGCGAACATCAGCGCGAGGAAGCCGAGCAGCGGCCCCAGCGAGCGCACCACCCAGCCGATGAGCAGCGAGACGGCGGCCAGTTGGACCGCGGCCCGCAGCCCGGCGACGGCGATCTCGCGGCCCCGCCCGAGCGAGGCCCACCCGGCGACGGCGACGGCGAACACCAGGAGTACGGCGAGCACGACGCCGAGCGTGGGAGTGACCGGAAGCAACACCCGGCCACCCTAAGGGGGCACCCTGTGCCGCCTTCCTCCCGGTACGCGAGGGGTGCCCGACCCCGCCGCGTCCGGCGGCGCCGACGGCGGCCCGTCCTCCCGGTGCGCGGGGTCCCGCCGAGCCGCCCTCCCGGCCCGCGGGGGGACACCCCGGCGTACGGGCCACCCGGCACGGCCCACGAGCCCCGGCCGGGCTCCACGGACACTCACACGCCTCCCGCCCGGGGCCGCTCCGGGCTCACGAACGCCCGGGACGAAGAAGCCCCGGAGGGGGCGTGGACACCCTCCGGACCGCCCCGGGATCACCGGAACGTCAACTTCGCGCCTCGAACACCTTTCGGACGGGACGTCAGACCGACCGTCCTACCTCTTGATGTGACGTGCGCATGTCGTCACTCTGTTACCTGGCGACCACCCCACCGAAACCCGGTGCCGCCACGATGGCCGGGCTCCGCAGGTTGCCCGCACGACATCCCCCCATATCAAGGGAGTTCACATGTCAGGTATCTACGCGCGTCGCATAGCTGTAGTCGCCGCCTCGGCCGCGCTCGCCGCCACCACCGGGCTCCTCACGGCACCGACCGCCCAGGCCGCGATGCCCACCCCGGTCGCCGCATCGACCGCCCGTACGTATCTGAGCCAGCTCACCGTCTCCGCCGAGGGCTCGTCCTCCGGCTACAGCCGTGACAAGTTCCCCCACTGGATCACCCAGTCGGGAACCTGCAACACCCGGGAAGTGGTGCTGAAGCGCGACGGCACCGGCGTCGTCCAGGACTCCGCCTGCGCGGCGACCAGCGGCACCTGGTACTCGGAGTACGACGGAGCCACCTGGACCGCCGCGTCCGACCTGGACATCGACCACATGGTCCCGCTCGCCGAGGCCTGGCGCTCCGGGGCCAGCAGCTGGACCACGGCCCAGCGCCAGTCCTTCGCCAACGACCTGACCCGGCCCCAGCTCATCGCGGTCACCGACAACGTCAACCAGTCCAAGAGCGACAAGGACCCGGGCAAGTGGCTCCCGCCGCGCACCGCCTACCGCTGCACCTACGCACGCGCCTGGGTGCACGTGAAGCACTACTACGGCCTCAGCGTCGACTCCACCGAGAAGAGCGCTCTGCAGTCCGTCCTGAACGGCTGCTGACCCGCCCTCCGTCACGGGCGTGACCCGGCCCGCCCTCCTCCCGTCGTTCCGTACCCTACGGAGCCATCGGCGACGCGAGGAGGGCACACATGGCCGGGCTACGCCTGGGACCGCTGCTGAGGTACGTCGACTGGGAGACCGGCTCCCGGGCGACCGTCTGGGTGGAGTCGACCAGGCCCTGCACCGCGGAGGTCCGCTGCGCGGACGGGGCGGCGGGCTCCTCCCCCACGTTCGCCGTCCAGGGCCACCACTACGCCCTGGTGGTGGTGACGGGGCTGACGCCCGGTTCGGTCACGCCCTACGAGGTACTGCTCGACGGCCGCCGCGTCTGGCCGCCCGAGGACTCCCGCTTCCCGCCGAGCACCATCACCACGCCCGCGGTGCCACAGCCCGAGGAGGCGGGCCCGGTCCGGGTCGCGTTCGGCTCCTGCCGGTGGGCCGCGCCGCCCGCCCACGGCGACGGCGCCTTCCCGGGCTCGGGCAGCGGCGACCCCGTCGGCCCCGACGCCCTCGACACACTGGCGGTCCGCCTCGCCGCGGACCCCGGGGCGGTCCGCCCGGACGTGCTGCTGCTCCTGGGCGACCAGGTGTACGCGGACGAGACGTCCCCCGCGGTGCGGCGGCGGCTCGCGGCCCGCAGGGACCTGAAGGAGGCGCCGGGCGCCGAGGTCGCGGACTACGAGGAGTACACCCACCTCTACGACGAGTCCTGGCGCGACCCGGACGTGCGCTGGCTGCTCTCCACCGTCCCCAGCTGCATGATCTTCGACGACCACGACATCGTGGACGACTGGAACACCAGCGAGGCGTGGGTCCGCGACATGCGCCGCACACCCTGGTGGCACGAGCGGATCGTCAGCGGACTCATGTCGTACTGGGTCTACCAGCACCTCGGAAACCTCTCCCCCGACGCCCTGGAGGCCGACCCGGTCTACGCGGCCGTGCGCGCCGCACCGGACGGCACCGAGACCCTGCGCGCCCACGCCGCGGCCGCGGACGCCGACCCCACCCGGACGCGATGGAGCTACCGGCGTGTTTTCGGCCGAGTACGGCTGCTGATGGTGGACACCCGGGCGGCCCGGACCCTCGACGAGCGGCGCCGCTCGATGCTCCGCGACGAGGAGGCCAGGTGGCTGGCCGACGAGGTGCTCGCGGACCCCGCCGCGTACGACCATCTGCTGATCGGCACCTCGCTGCCGTGGCTCCTGCCGCCCCTCGTCCACGACCTGGAGGCGTGGAACGCCGAGATGTGCCGCGGCGGGCGCGGCGAGCGCTGGGCGCGCCTCGGGGAGAAGGTGCGCAGGGCCGCCGACCTGGAGCATTGGGCCGCGTTCCCGGACTCGTTCCGTTGGCTGTCGGAGCTGTTGCGGGAGGCCGCACGGGCGCAGGACGGACCTGCCACGGTATGCGTGCTCTCGGGCGATGTGCACCATGCCTACATCGCCGAGCCCCAGTGGTCCGGCTCAGCCCCTGACGGCACGCGCGCCGCACGCGTCCTGCAACTGACCTGCTCTCCCGTCCACAACTCCGTCCCCGCCCACCTGCGCGCCGGCTTCCGCTTCGGGTGGAGCGGTGCGGGCCGGCGGCTCGGGCGCGCGCTGGCGCTCCACGGGCGGACGAGACGCCCTCCGGTCCGCTGGCGTAAGACAGGCGGACCGTGGTTCGGCAATCAACTGATGACGCTCACCCTGCACGGCCGGAAAGCTGTACTGACATTGGTTCAGGCCAGAGCCCGGCCCACAGGGGCGCAGCTGGAGACCGTGTTGGAGCGTTCACTGACTTCGAACGAATGACCAATTTTCAGCCAGTCGACAGAATGTTGAACTTGCAAGTAATGGTGAGGCCACCCTAACCTGTTGGCCCTCGATCGGTTCACGTCCCCAGACCGAAGGAGCCCCACCCCCCATGTCCATACGCCTGAACCAAGCCCAGCCCTACGCGCTCGGCCTCTTCCGTATCGTCGTCGGTTTCCTCTTCGCGTGCCACGGGGCCGCCTCGCTCTTCGGGGTCCTGGGCGGCTCCATGGGCGGCGGCACCGTCCCCACCGGCACCTGGCCGGGCTGGTACGCCGCGGTCATCCAGCTCGTCGGCGGCACCCTGGTCGCACTCGGCCTCGGCACCCGCGCCGCCGCTCTCATCTCCTCCGGCTCCATGGCCTACGCGTACTTCAAGGTGCACCAGCCCGCGTCGCTGTTCCCCCTCCAGAACGGCGGCGAGGCGTCGGCGGTCTTCTGCTGGGCCTTCCTGCTGCTGGTCTTCACCGGCTCCGGCGCCCTGGCCCTGGACCGGTTCTTCTCCTCGCGCGGCGGCCCGGAGGGTGAGGACCGGCCCGCCCACGAGAAGGCCCCGGCCGTCTCGGTCTGACCCGCACGCTCCCCACGCCCCGGCCCCCCTTCGTCGAGGGGGGCCGGGGTGGCACGTGACCTGCGCGACATCGGACGATCTCCCGGCGCATACCTGGTGAACCGGGTGAACGTCAGGCGTACGCTGTACAGCTGGCCCTGCCGCTCCTGCCGCTCCCCTGCGACGTCGCGGCGTTGACACGGAACACGGGAACGGGGAGTAGAAAGTGCTCGAGAGTGTGGGTGCGCTGACCGGCAGCCCATGGATCTACGCGGTGGTCGCCCTCTCGGTGCTCCTGGACGTGTTCCTCCCCGTCCTCCCCAGCGGTGTCCTGGTGATCACCGCCGCCACGGCCGCTGCCGCGAGCACGACCACGGTCACCGCCGCGGCCGGCGGAGCCACCCGGCACGTGCCCTCGCTCCTGGTCCTGATCCTCTGCGCGGCGACCGCCTCGGTGCTCGGTGACCTCGTCGCCTACCGTCTCGCCTGGCGCGGTGGCGACCGCCTCGACCGGGCCATCGCCCGCTCACGCCGCCTCACCTCCGCCCAGGAACGCCTCGGTGCGGCGCTGAGCCGTGGTGGAGGGGCCCTCGTCGTCATCGCCCGTTTCGCACCGGCCGGCCGCTCCGTCGTCTCGCTGGGAGCGGGCGCCGCCCACCGCAAGGTGAAGGAGTTCCTGCCCTGGTCGGCCGTGGCCGGTGTGGCCTGGGCGGTCTACAGCGTGGGGCTCGGCTACTTCGGCGCCCAGTGGCTCGGCGCGGGCTGGCTCGGCACGGCCGTCTCGGTCCTGGCCCTGTTCGTGGCGGGCGCCCTCGCGGCAGCGGTCGTACGCCGCCCCGTCCCCGCCCCGGTCCACACCGCCGGGGCCCCGGCCGGAACCTGAGGGCGAGCGCTCCGGAAGCCCAGGGGCACGCGCGGACGACGCACCGCCCGGCCCGGACGGCACGTGCGGACGTCCCACACCGTCCGGACCGGCGCGGCCCGGTCACCCGCACGGTCCCTCCGGCCGTCCGGCCCCGGCCGCTCAGACCCGGGCCGCGCCCCGTATCTCCAGGCCGTCCAGCAGTCGCCGGGTCGACTCGGCGATCTCGGCCACGGCACGGTCGAAGACCTCCTGGTTGTACGCGGCGGGTGCGCGGAAGCCCGACACCTTGCGGACGTACTGCAGGGCGGCGGCTCTCATCTCCTCCTCGGTGGCCTCTTCGGGGATGGCGGGCGGACGAAGCGTCTTGATGCTGCGGCACATGTCTCCAGTGTGCGACGCGCCACCGACAACGCGCCTCACGACCCCGGAACCGCCCGCCGCCGGGACTCCGGGGGCGGCGACCTACACTCCCGGCCGGTTCCCGTACGGCTCGATCGGCGGGATGGCGTAGCTCCCGTCGAGAACGGCCTGGCCGGGCAGGAGCAGCCGCATCAGCGGCCGGAAGGCGCCCGGCGGCACCGGGAGCCAGTTTGCCGCGGCCACGGGGTCCGCCGGGCGTTCCGCGGCGAGGTGCAGCGTCAGCGAGCCGTCGGCGGCGTGGACCAGCCCGGGCGTCCGGTTCCCGACCGCGTAGCGCTCCTCCGCGTTCGCGACCAGGTGGCCCCCGGGGCTGTCGTACGCGGTCAGCGACCAGAGGCCCCGGACCGGCGGCGGCTGGTCCAGGCGCAGCACGTAGCGGCGGGACCCGTCGAGCGGGTGGCCGAGGGCGTCGCGGGAGGTGTGCGCGTACACCGCCTCGTACCCGTGGGGCAGCCAGCGGTCCCGCCGGGCGGCCACCGCTCTGACCAGGTACGACGCCTCCCGGTCGGGGATCCTCCACTCCGGTGAGCCGAGCGTTCCGACCCCCAGGTGGTCCAGGTTGTGGTCGCGCAGGTGCGGCACCGTCCGCCAGGCTCCCGGCGGCCCGGCGGGAGCCGTCGCGAGCCGCCGGGCCTCCTCCTCGACCCGCAGCCTGCCGAGCGCCAGCCCCCGCCTCAGCGCGCGCACGAGACCGGGCCGGGGCGACACGTACGGCGAGAGGCCTTCCTCCAGGAGGCCCAGGGGCTGGAAGCGGTCCTGGTAGGCGCGATCGGCGGGGGCGGGCGGGAAGTCCCCCATCCACACCCGGAGTTCCTCGAAGAACCGCAGCTCCCCCGGCACTCCGGGCTCGGTCGCCGGGAGCCCGGTCCGGTGGGCGCGGTCGCCGAGGTGCGTGAGGGTGAGCTCCTGCTGGAGCGCGCGGATCCGGGGCATGTCCTCGGGCCCGTCGCACGCGAGACGGCCGACGACGGAGGCGACGGAGGTGGGCGCGTCGATCACCCCGGTCACCCCGTCGGGCACGGTGCCGGCCCAGCCGGGCGGCACGATCATCCAGTCCCCCTCGCCCGTGCCGGTGGCCCGGGGCCCGAGGTAGGCGAAGGCGTTGCCCCACGCGTCCACGAACTGCAGGACGTAGTAGGCGCCGTCGGTGTCCGGCACGTGCAGCCTGACCGGCCCGCCGGAGAGGTCGAGCTGGGCGAGCGCGTCCACGAGGTCGGCCGGGGCGAACGGGACGTGCGTGGAGGGCGTGGCCGGGCCGTCCGCGTGCGCGAAGTCGTTGAACGGCGCAGGTGCCAGCGTCCCGCAGCCCTCCTGGAGGCAGGCCTGGACGGCGGACAGCTGACGGACGAGCGGCGATCCGTAGACGTACGCGTCGGCGGCCAGCGCGGTGATCGCGTCCGGCTCCAGGCCACTTCGCCCCTGTCTCACGTCAGATGACCGGCTTCGACCGGTGGACGCACAGGGCCCAGATCACGAAGATGTCGATCGCGACGGAGATGACCGCCCACACCGGCTGGTACGGCAGCCAGACGAAGTTGGCGATCAGGTTCAGCGCGGCCAGCACGACGCCCACACCCCAGGCCCACGGCACGCCCTTGAGGATGCTCCACCCCACGAGCACCAGGACCACCCCGAGGACCAGGTGGATCCACCCCCAGGCGGTGACGCCGAACTTGAAGGTGTAGTCGTCGATGCGCATGTACACCTGGTCGGACGCGAGACCCGCGATCCCTTTGACGACGGACAGAACGCCGTCGACGACGAGCAGCACCCCCGCGAACATCACCCCGCCGGCCACCCAGGGGTTCTCCGGGCGCGGGGAGGGGGGCGAAGGGCGGGAGGAGCCCGGGGCGGATGCTGGACGGGACATGGGATTCCTCTCCGCGGATTCCTCTCCGCTCGACGGACCGCCCCTTGCTGCGGCCGCAGGTCCGACCTTGTGGGACAGGCTCACCGGTGACGACCCGGACGTGCCCGTTCGAGTGACCTCCACACCCGCTTCAGGGTGCGCCCACCGTGACGACCTGACCCTGCGCGTCGACGGTGACCACCACACGCTCGACCTTGTTCGTCAGGGCCAGCACCGCCCACACCACGCCCCACACGCAGCACGAGAACGCCGTCAGGAGGGCGTGCAGCACATGGTTGACGGGCTGCCCGCGTACCAGGACCGCCTGGCTTCCCGACCGGGACTCCACGCGCCACCCCGCCGCGACCCGCCGGCTGACCACCCAGTCGAGGATCAGGCCGCGCTGCGTGACGCCGGGCGTTCCTCCGCTCGCCCCGTAGTAGCCGGGGGGAGGCTCGAGTGACGCCTCGTGCCGGTGTGCTCCTCGACGCCTCACGGGGCTCACCTCCAGGTGTCGAGGCCTCCGCCCCGCCACTCGATCAACTCCGGCCGGTCGAGATCGATCTCCTCGGCCCCGTCGGCGAGACCGGCCCGCCGCAGGTAGGAGGCGACGTCCCCGCGCCCGTGCGCCAGCCCGACGATCTGCCCGCGCACGGTCACCCGCCGCCCACCGGTCGAGGAGGGCGGGTACACGATCACGGGCGGGTGTCCGGACATGCCTCCACGGTCCCCTGTGCCTCGCCGGCTCGCATCCCGGGACGGAGGCCACCCGTCGTCCGGCAGGGGAGCGGTACGGGTCTCGGCATGAGCGCCGCCACAGCAGCCGTAGCAGCCGTAGCAGCCGTAGCAGCCGTAGCAGCCATGGTCACCGCAGTCGTCGGCGTGCTCGGCACGCTCTTCGCCCCGCTGATCACGAGCTGGGTGACCAGGCGCCGGCGCACTCCACACGCTCCTCAAGGGCGCCCCGCACCGCACGCGCGACGGGGTCCGCACGGACGACGACCGGGCCCAGCTCGAACTGGGCCGCCGCGACTGCCGCGACCGGTACGCCGAGGCCCGGGTGATCGTTCCCGAGGCCGTCCTGAACTGCTCGCGTGAGGTCGACGTGGTCCTCGCCGGGGTGGACGCCGCGCTCAAGCGCATCGGCCGCGGTCCGCCCCGCGAGGGCGGGACGGCCGAACGACTGCTCCTGGAGCTGAAGGCCGCGGATCCGGGACTCACCGCCCCGCACCGGGTCATGCGCCAGGACCTGGGCGTCTCCGGCTGCGGCGCTGCCGCACGCGGCGGGGGCGGGAACGGCGGCCGGGCCGCTACCGGCAGGCGCCGGGACGTGGTACGTCTCTTCCTCACTGCCGGCCGAGGGGGCCTGGCAGCACAGGGGCGGAGGACCGGTGGAGGCAGGCAGCCGAGGAGTGCTGGGGGTCGTGGGTGCGGCGGCCGACGGGGTCGAGTCGCTGCGCACGGGGCTGGTCGGACCGGCCGTCGCCCTGGGGTGGCGGGTGGCCGTGACGCTCACACCGAACGCCGGCCGCTGGCTGAGGGCGAACGGTGAGCTGGACCGGCTGGAGGCACTGACCGGCCTGCCCGTACGGGACGCTCCCCGCCTCCCCGACGAGCCCCGCCCGCACCCCGTGGCCGATCGCTACGTCGTCGCCCCGGCCAGCGCCGACTTCGTGGCCAAGCTCGCGACGGGTATCGCCGACAACCAGGCACTCACCCAGGTGAGCGAGGCGCTGGGCACGGCCGGTGTCCCCGTGGCGGTGTTCCCCCGGATCAACGCGGCGCACGCGAGGCACCCGGCATGGGAAGGGCACATGGAGGCTCTGCGCAGGGCAGGGGTCGAACTGCTGACCGGCCCCGATGTCTGGCCGCTGTACGAACCGCGTCGGGAACCGGCGGACAGGGAGCCCCCGTGGGCGGCGATCCTGGGGTGCGCCGCTCTCCGGTGACGCGGTCCCGCGACCGCACCACCAGGACACGGCGCTGCGGGTCCTCCCCAGGATGACCGGCATACGCGGGGCGAGGGAGGACGGGGTGGGAGACGGCAGGCCGGGTCACGGCGGTGGGCAGCCACGGGACGTACGCCTTCAGCAAACCCAACCACGCGTCCGTGAGGCTGCTCGCCGGTCTCGGTGCCGAAGGGGACGTCCACGCGGGTGAGACGATCCGCCACCAGTTCCGCATGACCTACGAGCCGGACCTGCCCAACCTCCGTCAAGGACACCTGATGCGCGAGGAGCTCTTCGACGAACTCACCGCCAGGGGCTACGCCGTCGCCGCAGGAGAACTCGGCGAGAACATCACCACCAGGGACGTCGATCCGCTGGGGCTTCCCTCCGGCAGCCTGCTCCGTCTCGGCGACCAGGCGGTGGTGGAGGTGACGGGGCTGCGCAACCCCTGCGCGAAGATCAACGACTTCCGGCAGGGCCTGCTCAAGGAGGTCTTCGCCCTCGACCCCGTCTCGGGGACCTTCACCTTCAGGTCCGGGATCACGGCCGTGGTCCGCCGCGCGGGCACGGTCCGCCCGTACGACGCGGCCGAGGTCGAGCTCCCTCCGCTCCCGCACCGCCCCTGAGACGCGTCCGAGGGCGCGTCGCTCCGCGGCCGGCGGTATGCGACAGCGTCCGAGCCGGAGCCGCGACGGCCACCGACTCGCCTTCTGAGCCCGCGAGTCGGGGTACGCCGGCCGCACTCCGAGGGCACACGCGGGCGGGTGCACCACTGGCGTAGGCTCCCGCGTGTTCGCACACAGGAGCGAACGCTCAGCGTGCACGGGCACGGCAGGCACGGCACGTACGGCCGAGGGGGGACGTTCATGAGTGACGCACGGGCAGACGAGGAACCGTCCGCCGACGGCCCGGCGGACACCCGGCCCGCACGTCGGCGTCCGCTCGGATGCCTGGGGATCGCCCTGCTCGTCCTGGCGGTGGCGGCCGGAGGGGTCGTCTGGCTGTTCCAGGACGAGTTGTTCCACCCCTTCGGCGACGCCCGCGCCTGTGAGGGCAGCGAGGTGCCCCTCTCGGACGTGATCGGCGGCGCGGGAAGCGTGCCGCTCCCCGCGGACGCATCCGACGTCCACTACTTCACCGAGCACGGCAGAGCCCAGATCTCCTTCGTCAGTAGCCGGATGCCGGAATTCCTCCACCGCTCGGGCATCGTTCCCGACGGCGCGTCCCCGTTCGACGAGCGGTACGACAGCCACTACGCACTCGGCGACGGCGAGACCGAGCTGCCGAAGGGCCTGTGCGGCACCGGCGTACGCGGCCCCGTCCTCAGCTACGGGGGCACCTCCTTCACCCTCATCGTGGAACGCTCCCCCTTCACCCCGGAGCGGTTCCGGGCGCCCGCCCGTGCCATCGTCACGTACAACATCCCCTGAGGAGCGGGGAGTTCCCGCCACCCCGGTGCACCCGCACGGCTCAACGCCGCTGCCACGAGGCGAGGACACGAGGGACGCGCCCGGAGGGGCACATGAGCACGGGGAACGGGACTCCGCTGCTGCCCGACGTGCTCCGGGCCTATCCGTACGCCTGGGACAACGGCTTCGTCCGGCCCTCGGAGAAGGAGGACGGGGAGGCGCTCGCCCACGCGCGGGCCGTACTGACCACCTGCCTCCCGCCGGACGGCCTTGCCGAGCCCGAGCCTCCGCGGGAAGCGGTCGTGTTCGAGTGCTCCGGCGACGCGTGCCCGGAGTGGACCGCGATCCGTTCCGTCCTGCGCGCCCGCATGCCGTACGCGCGGCACGTGACGGTGGAGCGCATGGCCGCCGCCGGGGGCTCGACACGACCGGTTTCCAGGAGGTCCGGACCCGCCGCGTCACCGTCTGGACGGCAGAGCAGACCCTGTACTGGTGCGGCCCCGTGGTCGACGACGAGGAGGCACTGACGCCCTGGCTCATGGATCTCGCCGAACTCTTCGCGAGCCGCGGCATGGCCGCCGAGAAGGCCGTGGGCGCGCTCAGCCGCACCGGGCGAGGGCGGCGCGGCTCTCCACGTACGGCGGGCTGCCGGCCGGGATCCGGGAGGCCGTGACGTACGCGCTCCGCCGAAGCCCCACACCCCACGGCCCGACGCGGCGGTGCACCGGGGGGGCCGGAGGTGCCGGACACCGCGACGGGCCCGGCACCGTGCGGTGTCGGGCCCGTCGGGGGCTCAGCGCGCGGACGGGACGCCCGGCGGGCGTCCCGTCCCCGGCATCACGCGTGGGAGTCGGCCTTCCGGCGGCGTACCACGAACACCGCGCCCGCGCCCAGAGCCAGGGCCGCGCCGCTCGCGAGGGCGAGCTGCGAGGTCGCGGAGGACGATCCCGTGGCGGCGAGGCTGCCGGTCACGGGGGTGGCCGACGCGTCGCCCTGCGGCTTGAGGTCCGAGGTGTTCGGCTCGGTCTTGCCGGGCTTCGCGTCGTCGACCTTGCCGGGCTTGCTGCCCGCGGCGGCGATCACGAACTCGTAGCCCTCGAGGTCCGGGCTGCCACCGCAGGTGCCGTTGTCGTTGAAGTAGTCACCGGCGACGAAGGTGACGCCGTTGCCCGCAGGGGCCGAGGCGTCGATCGCGAGACGCATCTTGACGTCGGCGTGGGCACCGGCCTTCAGCGGGCTGATGGTGTCCATGTAGTGCTCGTTGTCGACGGTCTTCCACGTCGAGGAGGAGGCGGACGACCACTGGAGGTGCACCAGGTCGTCGATGTCGTTGAGCCCGCTCCGGTCCGTCGCGTGGACGTAGGCGAACGGAAGCACCTCGTCCATCGTCCTGTCGCTGCCGTTGGTCACGCGAAGGGTGAAGCTGACCTTCGTACCGGCGACGACGGTGGACGGCAGTCCCTTGACGACGGTGGTGAGCTTGGGCTCGGGGACGCAGTCCTCGCCCTCCTCGCCGCCTTCGCCCTCCTCGGCCGCTTCCTCCTTCGCCTTGGCCAGCGCCTCGTCGGCGGCGTTCTTGTCGGCGAGCGCGGCCTTGGTGGCCTGCTGAGCGCCGTGCAGCGTGCTGAGCGCGTCGACCCGGTAGTCGTCGAGCGCCTTGCCGGCTTCCGCCGCCTTGGCGTCGGCGTCGGTCCTGGCCTGCCCGGCGGCTGTCGCGGCGGCCTCCGCCTCGGAGAGGGCGGCTTCCGCGGCGGCCTTCTCCTCGTCGGTGGCCGTATCGGGAAGGCCCTCGACCACGGCCCGGGCGTCGACGACCTTCTGATCGGCCTCGGTCTTCGCGGTGGCGGCCTCGACCGCCGCAGCCCTCGCGAGCCCGGCCTCCACGGCCAGGGGAGCGGTGTCGGACGCGGCCGCCTCCACAGCCGCGTAGGCGGTGTTCTCGGCGGCCAGAGCCTGCTCGTACACCACCTTCGCGGCGGCGGCGGCCTTCTCCAGCTCCGCGATGGACGGCTTCTGCTGCGTCTGCGCCGCCGGCTTGTCGTCGGCGAACGCGGGGGTGACCGACAGCAGGACGGCAGGCGTGGTCACTGCGGCGACAACTGCTGTGGCGAGGATCCGGCGAATCTTCACAAGTGCCCTTCAGGGTCCGGGAAAAGAGAAGAAAGGGCCGCAGCGGAATGGGACACGCAAATGCGGCTCGAGGTGATCGTATGGCGGATGCAACGACCGGTCGTCACGGATTTTTCACCCGTTCCCGCCAAGACCACCACACGAGGACAGACAGAAAAGACGAAAGGGTGCAGTTGCTTTCGCCGCCTGTGCTTTCGCTGTGAGGAACACCACACCGGCCCACCGGGCTCCCCTCCGCGCCTACCGACGAACTGGCCTGCGGGCGGGGCTGTTTCCACCGAGGAGTACGTCGCCGCCGGGGGTAGGGAGTCAGCCCCGGAAACGCCGCTGCGCCGTGGTCGCATGCCGTTCGGCGGGGTGGCGGGGTGGGCGGGGTCGTGGGGTGGGCGGAATGTGCGGGGTCACGCGATGACAGGACGCCGGCACTCTTCGCCGCTGGGCACGGTTCCTCGGTGCCACCATGGGCGTCACACCACGTCCCGCTGGGGAAGCGGCAGTCTGTTCGGGGGCTCCATGAACGTGAAGGTACCGGCCGCCCTGTGGGACCGAGAGTACGTCGCTGACCTGCTACGGCAGTACTGGTCCTCCCTCCCCGACGGATCCCCGGTGTATACGGGCGCGAGGTTCGAGAGGCTCGGAGGCGGCGGGGACCGCCGGGAGGTGGTCCACCACTTCGCGTCGGAGGACTTCGTCGCGGTCGCCATGCTGAGCGTTGACGTACCGGCGCGAGCAATCCTGCACGTCCTGGAACCTGCCAGGCCCGGTTACTTCAACAGCCTGCTGCGGGAGATCCCCTCCGACACCGAATTGGCCGACGCGACGGAAGAGCACGTGGCTCACGGTGGTCCGGCCTGGACGCTGTGGACGCGCCTGTGCGAGGTACACGGCATCGGCCCGGTGGGCGCGGGTAAGTTGCTCGCCCGCAAGCGCCCGCACCTGCTGCCCGTCTACGACTCGGTCATCAAGAGGGTGTTCGAGCGCCCGAAGAGGGACCTGACGTTCTGGTCGGACGTACGTACCCAGCTTCGCACTGACCAAAGGGCGCTGGTGTCACATCTGGAAGCGGTTCGGGACTTGGCGGAGATCGGCGAGGACATCAGCGTGCTGCGGGTCCTCGACACAGCGGCGTGGCTCCACGGCAGAACCGTGCGGGGATGAACGGCGAGCCACCGCCTTGCATGCCTGGCGCCGGCGCAGGACGGCCACGGGCAGCGCGCACGGACACTTCCTCTGCCTTCACCGGGAACGACTGCACCAAGCCCGCTCCGGCGAAAGCCACCGGGCCGGCCTCGGGCGCCCGCACCCGTCGGTGCCCACGGTGGATGTCAGCCAGTCCGAGGCACGATGCTCACCGCGCGGTAGTCGTACCCGTCCTGCTTGAAGCCAGGTGCTTCCCATACGAGTTCGACCTGCTGACCGGCCGACAGCGTACGGAAGCCGACCGCCTGGATGTCGGCGTAATGGCCGAAGCAACCGCCGGGGGTCTCGGGTGAGTCGAGGACACCCCACCCTTCCTCGTCGTTCCACTCGCGGACAGTCGCATGCACCATGGACGGAAGCCTACGGCTTCCGCCGTAGAAGGTAGGCGCCATCGCAGCGGCCTCTGCCGCCTGTGCCCAGGCAAGCCCCTGGTCACCTCACGCGGCGATCGGGGCTACAGCCCCCTCAACGCCTCGCGGAAGTCGTCGTACGCGCTCCAGCAGTCGATGGTTCCGTCGTCGTTGAGACTGCCCATGTACCAGCCCTCGTCACCGATTTGCTTCAGCAGGCAGAGGCTGTGAAAGCCGATCACGACCTCCGGCCGCATTTCCTCACCGTCACTTGGGCCACCTCGCCATACGGCCGCACGATCTGCGTCGAGCAGCACTGCCTCCTGGTCTCCGGAAACATCGCGGACCTGGGCAAGGCTCCAGCCTGCGGGAAGCCACTCGCTCGTCATGGCGCCATCATGGCCCGGCCTGCGGCCGAGCGTAGCCAGCCGCCCTTTCGGCCACACTGCGGACTTCCGAGAAATGCGGCCACGCCCGCTTTCTCCGCGGGACGGTTCGTTCCACGCCGCGGGTCACTGCGTCTGCCAATCGGCACGAGCGGGTCATCCCTGTGGCTTCTGTCGGTACTCGGAAGTCGAACTCAAAGGGGGTGACCACGTCACGTTGCCGAACAGGGGGTTCTTCGGCATGGACAGAGAAGAAGAAAAAGAGAAGGGAGACGTCGCCGTTGTCCACGCGTTTCAGTTGCAAGCGTCGCGATGCGAGACATTTCATTTCACTGGACGCGCCACTGCCCCTGCCTCCGACAACAGAGACACCTCACGACGAGACCCTGCGCGCGAGAGTACGGCCACCCGCCTGGTGAAGCAGGACTCTCCAGATAGAGGGGGCAGTCACCCCGGTCCCATGCCCGCTTCAGGTTGGACGGACCGGACGGGCCGGCGGCTGAACAGCTGCCGTCACCCACTACCGTCAACGCCCCCGCAGCGGCTCGCTGCGGGGGCGTTCTGACTGGTGGGCGCGGACGGTTTCGAACCGCCGACATCTGCTTTGTAAGAGCAGCGCTCTACCCCTGAGCTACGCACCCGTGGATGAAGCAACAGGTTACATGGCCCACCGCCCCCCGCAGCAATCCGGGAGTCCGCCCCTCCGTGCCCGCCGCTCCCCCGGTCGGAGCGCGCGGTTACGGGGGATATCCCCACCCCGGAGACGGTAGCCGTCCGGATCGTCCCGGGGGTGGGGCCGTACTTACGGTGGAGCCACATCGGCAGCGCTCTCAGGGGGACACACATCATGACCATCCGTACACGACGCACCGACGCCCTCGTGGCCGCCGCCGGGACCGTAATTCTTGTCGCGGCGCTCAGCGGCTGTGGCAGTACGGACGCCGAGGACTCCGCCCCCGAGCACAAGTCGTTCGCCTTCGGTGGGGAGGCGCTCACCATCGATTCCGGGAACTCGACCCTGGATCTGGTGCCGGCCGATGTGAAGCAGATCGAGGTGACCCGCCGGGTCGACGGGTGGGTTTTCCTCGGCAGCGGCCCGGATCCCGTGTGGAAGCTGGAGGGGGACAAGCTCCGGCTCGAGGTGAAGTGCCGGGCGATGATCAGCAACTGCGAAGCGCACCACGAGGTCAAGGTGCCCAGGAGGCTGGCCCTGACCGTGCAGGGGAACAACGGGAAGGTCACCGCGGCCGGCTTCGACACCCCGCTCAAGATCACAACGGACAACGGCGGGGTCGACGTCCATGACATCTCCGGTCCGCTGGAGCTGCACGCCGACAACGGCTCGGTCGAGGCCCAGCGGGTCTCGGGGCCTTCCGTGATCGCCCGCTCGGACAACGGGAGGATCCGGATCGGGTTCACCCGGGCCCCGGATCTGGTGGACACCTCCAGCGACAACGGCAGCATCTCCATCGCCCTGCCGGCCGGGAAGGAGACGTACGCCGTCTCCACCCACACCGACAACGGCCGCGTCTCCGTCGGCGTGCCCCGCAGCGAAAACAGCGAGCACGTGGTGAAGGCGCGCAGCGACAACGGGGAAGTCACCGTCCGAACTGCGAACTAACCGACCCGTGCGTTCGTCCTTACTGGTGCGAGAATGAACCGGGCAGGGCGAATCGGCACGGGAGAGGGATGTGACGGCGACACACACGCGGCCGGAGGCGAAAGCGAGTGTCGGCTCCGCCGTCAGGGACGTCCTGGTGCTGATGCTGCTGCCGGTCCCCCTGGTCGTCGCGGCGCTGCCGGCCGCCTTCGCGGGCGGGGGCACCCGCCGCTGGTTCGGGGGCCGCGGGGAGAACCAGCGGGCCGACGCCCAGGCGGCGAAGGACGCCGCGGCCGAGGCCTTCTACGAGCTGGACACCGCGCAGCGCGATCTCCAGATCTCGATCGAGACGATCACCGCCGTGGACAGTTCGCCCCGCGCCCGCAAGGCCGCGGAGGACTTCGCGGCGCTGGGCCGGCGGATCGACGAGGTCAGCCACCTGTACATCACCGCCGTCGACGCCCACGACCTGGACCGGGACGACCTGGAGCCTTCGGTGGCGGCCGGTGCGCGTACCCAGCTGACCCGGGCCAAGGACGATCTCGTACGGGTGAAGGGCGAGCTCGACCGGTTCGGCCAGGGCCTCGGGACGCTGCTCAGCAGCGCGGAGACGCAGCTGGCACGGCTCGCCCCCGCTGTGGAGCGGGCTCGCCAGGCGCTGCTCGCCGCGAGCAACGCCCTGGACGCGATACGTGCCTCCGGGCTGCGGGCCGATGATCTGGCGGCCCGGCTCGCGGCCCTCGCCCCGGAGCTGACCAAGCTCAACCAGGGCGCGGGCCGGCACGGCGTGGCCGAGACGCTGCAACGTGCCGACCAGGTGCTGCGCGACGCCGAGGCGGTGCGGGCGGAAGCGGCCCGCCTTCCCGAGCGGGCCGCCGAGATCGACCGTCGGCTGGTCTCGCTGCGCACCCGGGCCCAGGCGCTGACGACGCGCGCCGGACAGGTCGAGCCGGTGCTCAGCGAGCTCCGGCGGCGTTTCTCGGCTGCCTGCTGGCAGGACCTGCAACCGGTTCCCGACCAGGCGGCCGCCAACGTCCGGCAGGCCGAGACGAAGCTGGCGGAGGCCGCCCAGGCGCGCTCCGAGCAGCGCTGGGCCGATGCGACCTCCCGCCTGAGCACGGTCAGGGCACTGTTGAACACGACCGACGAGGCGGTTTCCGCGGCCGGCGACCGGCTGCGGCGCCTCGACGCGGTGGCCAAGGATCCGCAGGCGGAGATCGAGCGCACCCGCTTCGCGATCCGGGACGCCCAGCGTCTCGCCATGGCGGGCCGCAACACCCCCGATCCGCGTCATGCCCGCCCGCTGGACGACGCGGTGGCGCGGCTGGATCGCGCGATCACCGGGCTCGACGGCCGCCATCCCGACTACTGGCACTTCCTCACCGAGACCGAGGCCGTGCGCAGCACGGCGAACCGTGTCGTGTCCGCCATCCGGGAGGAGCTGGGAGGCGGCGCCTGAGCGCGCCTGCCGCCCCCGCCTGTCGAACCCGGAAGGCGACGCCGCAGACCGCCGGACCGGCCGGACCCGCGGGGCCCCCATGACCCGCACGACCCGCATGATCCCCTTGCCGAAGCCGGGCCTTCCTGCCCCCAGCCCAGCCCGGCCCGGTACGCCCTCCCGCCCGACGCCCAGGCGATCAGGCGGCCCGGCGGCCCGGCGGCCCGGCGGCTGAAGATCCGGCGGCAGGCGTCCGGCATCCAGTCCTGCCCCGGGTGCCTGACCGGCCGGCGGCGCCCCCGCCCCGGTGCACTGCTTCGCCCCAGCCCGGAGGCCGAGCACCGCTCCACCGGCGCCCCCGGCCCGTCGCTCAGGCCGCCCGACCAGAAGGCACTGGTACGGGCACCGGCACCGGGACCCGCAGCACCAGCACCAGCACCAGCGAAGGTGAAGGTGAAAATGAAGACAGGGGCGAAAGGCCCTGATTTGTCCCCAGCGGCCGGCGGACCGATCCTGGAGGTACGCAGCGGCTTCCGCCGGGGAGCCCCTTGTCGCGTACGCGGCTGAAGGAGGCCTTCATGGCCACACACGTCCTGCATCCCACGCGCCGACGCGGCAAGCCCACCCGCCGCGGGGTCACCCGCCTCGACGAGCACCTGCCCGTCGACCACCGGCTCAGCCAGGTCTACCGGGTGGGCGCGGGCCTCATGGGTCTGCTGCTCGTCGCCTTCGGCATCCTGGGGCTGATCGACCGTATCGGCATCTTCGACACCGGCGGCGACAGGGTGGCGGGCCTCAACACCAACGGTGCGCTGAGCATCCTGTCCATCTGCATCGGGCTGCTGCTCTTCGTCGGCATGGTCATCGGCGCGAACTTCGCCTCGACCCTGAACATGGTCCTGGGCATCGCCTTCATCATCAGCGGGTTCGTGAACCTGGCCCTGCTGGACACCAGCATGAACTTCCTGGCCTTCCACATGCAGAACGTGCTGTTCAGCTTCGTGGTCGGGCTGCTGCTGATGATGTTCGGCATGTACGGAAGAGTCAGCGGCGGTCTGCCCCACGACAATCCGTACTGGCGTGCCCGTCACCCCGAGCAGGTCGCGCGGGAGGAGCGCCGGGCTCGCGTCCCGATGCCCGAGGTGGCGAAGGGGAAGAGGCTCTAATCTGGGGCCATGCCTCGTTACGAGTACCGCTGCCGCCCCTGTGGCGAGACGTTCGAGCTCAGCCGTCCGATGGCCGAGTCGTCCGACCCCGCCTCCTGCCCCGCCGGGCACGAGGACACCGTGAAGTTGCTCTCCACCGTGGCCGTGGGCGGGTCGGCCTCACCATCGGCATCCGCCGCGCCCGCACCGTCGGCGGGCGGAGGCGGCTGCTGCGGCGGTGGCTGCTGCGGCTGAACGGAGACTTCCCGGTCCGCCCAGCCTGTGGTGGGCCGGGCCCCCGGAGGTCGGCCCACCGCACCGACCCACCCGCCTGCTCACTGCCCGCTCACCGCACCGGCCCGCCCGCTCGCCGCCCACTCACCGTGGTGCTCACCGCCCGCTCACCGCACCGGCCCACCTGCGGGCCCCCTCACGGCTCGCTCACTGCCCCCTCACCTGCGGCGTGAGAGCGTCAGCCCGTCCGCCACGGTCAGCAGCACGCTGTCCATCCGGTCGTCGGCGGCCACGTGGTCGTTGAACCCCCTGATGTCCGCCGCGGCCCCCATGGCCAGCGGGTCGGCGACGCCCCCGTGGAAGAGGACGTTGTCGGTGACGACGAGCCCGCCGGGGCGCATCCGCGGGACGAGTTCCTCCCAGTACGCGATGTAGTTGCCCTTGTCCGCGTCCAGGTAGGCCAGGTCGATGTGCGGCTCGGCCGGCATCGCGCGCAGGGTGTCCAGCGCGGGAGCGATCCGCAGGTCGATCCGGTCGGCGACACCCGCCTTCTCCCACGCCTGCCGGCCGTACGCCGTCCACTCCTCGGAGATGTCGCAGGCGATCAGCACCCCGTCGGCGGGCAGTGCCTGCGCCATCGACAGTGCCGAGAAGCCGGTGAACGTGCCGACCTCCACGACGTGCCTGGCACCCGTGAGCCGGACGAGGAAGGCGAGCAGCGGCCCCTGCTCCTGCGCGGACTGCATGCCCGCGTGGCTCGGCAGCTCCGCGTACGTGGTCTCCACGAGCTCACGCTGTACCGCGTCCAGGGGAGGGTTGTGGGCCAGCGTGTAGGCGTACAGCTCGTCGGTGATCTTGGTCTGGTTGCCCTTGGTCATGAGCGTCTCCTCGGTCGGCGGCGGCCCGGCCAGCTTGCCGAAGATCGCCCGCGAACGCTCAGCGACCCGCCCCCCGCGGGTCGGCGGCGCGCAGGAAACGGCGCAGGATCTCCTCACCCGCGGCGACGCCCCGCTCCCGGAGCACCTCGGTCCCGGGCGCGCCCCAGCCGCAGTCGGCGAGTTCGCCGTGGCCCGGGCGCCACGACCGGTGGGCGGCGAGCAGCAGGTCGGCGTCCAGGAGCGAGTCACCGGCGGCCAGCGTCAGCGTGGCGCCGCAGCGGCGTGCCACCTCGCGCATGGCGGCGCTCTTGGTGAGCGGCTCGGGCACGACGTAGATCTTGCGGCCCTGGAGGGAGACGCTCCAGCCCCGGGGGCCGGCCCAGGCGGACAGTTCCTTGACCCAGCCCTCGGGCAGGGCGGCGCGGTCGACGACCAGGTAGGCGAAGAGGTCCTCGGCGATCCGCTCCTTGAGCAGCCAGGAAGGGTCCCCCACCGCCTGGAGATGGGCACGGACCTCGGCCAGCGGGGCGCACTCACCGGCGATCCGGCCGACCACGTGGCCGTGCCATTCCGGGTCGGAGACGCCGTCGACCAGGAGGTGCCCGCCGTTGGCGCAGATGGCGTACCGGGGGGCGGGGCCGGGGAGGTGGATGCGGCCGTACTGCTCCCGGGTCCGGGTGGTGGTCGGGACGAACACGGTGGTGCGGGCCAGTTCGTCGAGCAGCCCGGCGGCCGTCTCCGTCAGGTAGCTGAGGGGGGCCTGGCCGTACACCTCCACGCAGAGCAGACGAGGGGCCTGCGCGTCCGGCATGGTGAGCTGGAGGGACGCAGCCGAGTAAATGAGGGTGCGGTCGAGGTCGCTGGCCACCAGCGTCACGGGCCCCTGCGCGGGGGCACTCGCGCCCGCTCCCGGGGGGCCGGTCACGGGGCCCGGCGCGGTCACGGCGCCGGGCCGGGGGGCCGGGGGCTCGGGCGCGTTCGCGGGCGTGCTCGCGGTTCCGCTCACTTCGCCGTCACCGCCGTGCCGTCCGCACCGGTGGCGCCCCTCGTGTACTTGGGGTGGATCAACCCGACGCAGGTGTACGGGAGTTCCGCGACCTCCTCGACCGGGACACCGCGCTGCTCGGCGAGCAGGCGTACGTGGTCGAGGTCGGCGCCTGCCCCCCGCTTGGCCAGGATCTTCCACGGAACGCGGCGCAGCAGGACCCGGGTCGTCTCGCCGACACCCGGCTTGACCAGGTTCACGTCGTGGATGCCGTACTCCTCACTGATGCGTTCGACGGCGGCCCACCCTTCCCAGGTAGGGGCGCGGTCCGCGGCGAGCAGCTCCTTCGCCTCGGCGTCCACGGCGTCGGAGACCTCGTCGAAGCGCGCGGACACCGTGTCGAGGAACAGGCCGGAGACATCGGATTCGGCGAGTTCGCGGTAGAACTTCGCCCCGTGGAAGTCGTTCGGACCGACCAGGTCGGCACGCAGTACGGTGCGGGAGATCAGCCCGGACACCGTGGAGTTGAGGCAGGCGGACGGGATGAGGAAGTCCTCGCGCGTCCCGTACGTCCGGACGCAGCCTCCCGGGTCGGCCAGTACGGCGATCTCCGGGTTGAACCCGCCGAACTCCTTCAGCGCCGCTGCGAGTTCGCGTGTGATGGCACCCTTCCCCGTCCAGCCGTCGACGAAGACGACGTCCGCCGGGTCGTGGTGGGCGGCCAGCCAGCGCAGGGCGTTGGCGTCGATGCCGCGGCCCCGCACGATGGACACCGCGTAGTGCGGCAGGTCGAGGCCGTGCCGGTGCAGGGCCCAACGGCGCATGAGGACCCCGACGGGGGTACCGGCCCGGGCGAGGGAGACCAGGACGGGCCGGGCGGTGCCCGCTCCCGCCCCGGGCCGGGAGCCCCGGTGTTCGGCGAGGACGGTCTCGGTGACCGTGCCGACGGCCCGGGCGATACGGGCCGCAGAGGTGTCCAGGGCCGCCTTGAACAGCTCCTGGTAGCGGGGGCTGGGCTGGTACTCGACGGGCAGCGATTCGGCGTAGTGCGCTCCCCCGCTCTGGATCGCCTCCTCGCGTTCCTCGGTGGGCGCTTCCAGCGGCGTGTCGGAGAGGTCCTGGAGCAGCCAGCCGACGTCGTCCGCCGCGTAGGAGGAGAAGGCGGGGCCCCGGAGGGGTTCGGGCAGCATGGCGGCTTCCTGCCTGTCTGAGGTCGGCGAGGGGCCCCGGTCCGAGGCCGTGGAGGGACGTCTTCCCGGAGCGGTCGGCAGCACGGGGTCCGGGGCGTCGGACGACGCCCCGCCGGACGACGGGGTGGCGGACGAGGACACGTGCGACGACCGGGCGACGGACGGTCCGGCGACGGACGACAGCTCGCCCGACGACCGGGCGTCCGAGGGTCGGCCGCCGGTCGGCCGGGCACCGGCCGGGACGTACGACGGGACGACCGCGAGCAGGACCCGGTCGGTGTGGCCGGCGAGCCGGGCCAGCAGCCCGTCGGGGCCGTGCAGTGCGGCGGTGTCGGCGGCGGAGTCGACGACCGCGACGACGGCGTCGAACCCCGCGCCCGCCACGTTGTACGCGTACCGGTCGCCCGGGCCGTCGGCGGGGTCGTCGTGGGCGGGGAAGACGAGGCGGCTGCGTATGGCGTAGCCGGGGTCGTCGACGGCGAGCACGGGTGAGCGGGTGGTGGTCGAGTAGCGCACGTCGGCCGTGACGGCGTCCTCCAGGGCGGTGGCCAGCCGCAGGGGCGCGTACATCAGCTCCTCGAAGCCGAGGACGAGCACCCGCCGCGCGTCGCCCAGAGCATCGGCGACGCGGCCCGCCATGGCCGGGAGGGCGGCTTCCAGGGCCGCGCGGTGGGCCGGGGTGAAGCCGTGGCGTCCCCCGTCGGGCACACCGGCCGGCCAGTCGAGCGCGACGCGTACGGGGACGGGGAGGGGCCGCGGCGCGGAAGGGCCCGCCGTGGGGCGGCCCCCGACGCCCGCGGCGTCCGCACCACCCGCAGGACCCCCGCCGCCCGGGCCACACTCACGGCCGGCGCGGTCCCCACCACCCGGGCCGCCCGCAGTGAGCGCCTCGCCCGCACGGCCCGCGCCGTCCGCGTGACCGGACTCGTGGGCGGCGACCAGGCGCCGGCCCTTCTCCAGGACTCCCTCGGGCAGCAGCACGGTGCCACGGGCCCGGACCACGAGGTCCACGCGGGCGCCGATCTCCTCGGCGAACTCCGCGAGCCGCCCCTGGTCGGCCTCGGACCGCATGTCCACCAGGGCGACGATGACGTACCGGTTCCGGGGGTAGCGCGCGTGGAGCGCCCGGATCGTGTTGAGCACGGTGTTGCCGGTGGAGAACTCGTCGTCGACCAGGACCAGCGGCGAGCCCTCGGCACCGGCGGTCAGGAGGTCCGGATCCTCCGGCAGCAGCAGATGGGAGGTGGCGTGCGAGTGCGCCTCCTCGAAGCCGCCCGCCTGCGCGACCCCGTCGACGGGGCGCCGGGTCGAGTGGAGGTACGGGGCCACGCCCAGCCCGTCCGCGACGGCGTGGCCGAGGCCCGTGGCCGTCTCCGCGTAGCCGAGGACGACCGCGCGCCGGGCCTCCGCCTCCCCCAGCAGGTTCCGCACCCGTTCACCGAGCTCGAAGCCGGCGCCGTGCACGACGGACGGCCGCTGCGGCACGTGCTTGCCCAGGACGTTCGACACCAGAAGATGGGCCCGCTTCGGGTTGCGGCGCAGGGCGAGCCCCAGCAGCTCCCGCAGTTCCCCGTCACCGACGAGCTCGACCCCGAGCCGACCGGCGACCCAGTTACCCGACCACTCCACGTCCACTGCCTCTTCTTCCCGTACACACCCGTGCACCAGCCCGCGTCCACCCATGTCCGCGCTCATGTCCCGACCACGCTCACGTCCCGGCCGCGTTCATGTCCCGGCCGCGTTCACCGACGGCCGCCCGGGCCGACCACCGCGTCCGCGCCCAAGTCTCCGCCCTGTCCGACGTGTCCGCCCTGTCCGCCCGTGCCCGCGCGCCCACGTCCGCGCTCAGTCCGCCACGCCGGCTGCGAGCAGCTCCACGAAGCCCACGTCCTCGCGGGCCACACCGAAGACCTCGGCCCGCCGCAGGGTGCGCTCGGCCCAGGCACGGTGCGGCTTCACCTCGTTCATCTTGTTCGTGTACGCCGAGCGCAGCACCCCGCCGCCGTCCCGTTCGGGCCGCAGGATGTCCTGCGCGTCGCTGTACTCCTCGTGGCTGACGACCGACAGCGCGTGCACCGGCAGGACGTGGGACGGGTGGATGCAGGTCTTGCCGAGCAGCCCGTTGGCCCGGTCGAGGTCGATCTCGCGCAGCAGCCCGTCGAGGTCGTGCTCGATGAGGGTGGTGCGCAGCTCCTCGGCCCGCCCCATGAAGGGGCTGCGGCGCAGCTGGGGCTTGAACATGCGTTCCTGGAGGCGGAAGTACTCCCACACGGGCCCGGTGATCGTGAATCCGGTGCCGTCCGCCCGGCCCAGCACGTTCACGACGTCGCCGATGACGGCGCCCACGATCTGGACGTCGTACGCGGTCATGTCGGGGGCACGGCGCAGGCCGTAGGCGGAGCAGAAGTCGGTGACGCCGAGCCGCAGCGCCAGGACACGCTCGCGGTACTTGTCGACGGTGCGCGCGATTCCCTGGAGGGTCTCGGCCCTGGTCTCCAGGTGCAGGAGCTCGGGTGATTCGAGGACGGGCATGGCGAACAGCCGGTGTCCGCTTTCCGCTTCGGCCGCGGTGAGAGCCTCCAGAAAGTGCTCTCCCCGCTCTTCCGTGAATTTCGGAAGTACGAATCCGGACAACAGTCGGGCGGAGCTTCCCAGCCGCCGTACGAGATCGGAGATCTGCTCGGGCTCCCGGACCCTGATGAAGAGGAGGGGCCCGTCCGCTTCGCGGGCCTCCAGATCGGCGAACTGCCGGACCAGGTTCGCCTCGGCGCCGACCACTTCGGCGTCGTCGATGGAATCCTCCAGGCAGAGGACCATGGAGACCACCCCGCGCCCCGCCTGCTTGATCACGTCGTCGGCCAGCCGGGGCCGGGTCGCGGGGCTGTAGAGCGTGGCCCCCAGGGCCACGCTCAGCAGATCGGGGGAGGAACCCGCGTCGAATTCGCACGGTCCGCTGAAGAACAGCCCCTCCCGGACAGCGGGCGAGATATGCCCGAAATGACGCATGTGATTCCCCCGTACTGTCATAGAGACGGCCAAACGCATGGCCGGTAATAGTACGTTCGAGCAGGTGTCCTCGGTTCCCCGACCGTATGAACTTCGGGTGTCCCCGGTGTATCTCACACCCCGCGCGGCGCGCCTGAGAGGTCCCCGCGAACAGGGCCTGGCCTACTGGTCCGTACCCCCGCGTTGTCCGGGCGCCCCACCAGCAGGCAGGATGACCGCCATGACGCACGCGATGCTGAAGGGCTCGAACGTCCCTCTCGACGCCACGGCCGTACGGGCCGTGCTGCGGTGGACCCCGGGTCCCGGGGTTCCGGACGTGGATGCCTCCGCCCTGCTGATCGACCCGTCCGGGCGGGTGCGTTCCGACGAGGACTTCGTCTTCTACAACCAGCCGCGGCACCCGTCGGGCCTCGTGCGGCGGCTGCCCAAGCGCAGTGTCCCCGAAGGCCTCACGGACACGATCGAGGCGGACCTCTCCGCCCTCGACCCCTCGGTGGACCAGGTGGTCATCGCCGCGTCCTGCGACGAGGCGGCGTTCGAGCGCGTGGCGGACCTGCGCATATCGCTGTACGACGCGGCGTCCTCCGACGGTGAGCCGCTCGCGGTCTTCGACGTGCGGCCGGAGACAGGTGAGGAGACCGCCGTGATCTGCGGCGAGCTGTACCGGCGGGGGGACGGCTGGAAGTTCCGGGCGGTGGGGCAGGGGTATCCGACCGGCCTCGTCGGCCTGGCCACCGCCTTCGGGATCTCGGTGGACGAGGCGGAGGCGGCCTCCGAGCCCGGCTCGTCCGAGACCTCCGCGGCTTCCCCGTCCGTGCCGGAGGCCACCGCGCCCTCGCCGGACTCCCAGGCCACGGTCCAGCACCAGCAGCCCGCCTACGGCTACCCGCAGCCGTCCGCCGCGCCGCAGCCGGCCTACGGCTACCCCCAGCCGCCCACCACGGCCCCCCAGCCCGCCTACGGGTATCCACAGCCCGCCGCGCAGCCGGCGTACGGCTACCCGCAGCCCGCTCCCGCGGCGGCCCACGCCGCCGACCCGAACTTCGTGCTGCCCCCGCAGGGCCCGCAGTTCCTCAGGTAGTGAACCCGGGGCGCGGCCGTCCGCCGCGGTGTCCATTCAGGCCCGCGTCTTGTAGCCGCGCCCCCACTGCATCCCGAAGCCGTACATCCGGTCCAGCTCCGACTGGAAGCCGTACACGAACTTCACCTCACGGCGCACGATCAGCTCGCCCTTGAGGTTCTCCACCGTGAACACCGCGCAGGAGCGGGCCTGCGGGGCCCGTTCGTCGAGCTCGATCTCGATGCGCGGGCCGTTGCCCGGGTAGAGCGTCACCTTCGCGTGCGTGCGGTCGAAGGCCGGCGTCTGGTCGTAGATGTACACGAAGAACAGCAGGCGCTTGATCTCGTCGCGCTTGTCGAGGTTCACGTAGACGGTCTCGCCCGACGGTGCCCCGAAGCGGTCGTCCCCGCTGAGCCTGATGTACGGTGCGGCGTTCAGGTCGCCTATGAGGTTGCCCAGGGGCTGCACCACCCCCTTCGTCCCGTCCGCCAGTTCGTACATGCAGCCCAGGTCCAGGTCGACGTTGACCATGCCCTGGGTGTGCGCCTGGACGACTTCCGGCTTGAAGAGCTTCAGCGGACGCAGCAGCCGGCCGCTCTGCCCCGACCGGCCGCCGAAGTCCGACGTCCGCATGCGCCACGACAGGTTGACGCGCAGGTTGCCCGACAGGGCGCCCTGCTTGTTCAGCGAGATCGTGGCATTGCGCTTGGAGAGCACGATCGAGTTCGTGACGGAGTTACCCGACTCGAACTGCGACGCCCGCCCTGGAAACAGGCCGTCCCAGAAGGCCATCCCAACCCCCATATGTCTAGGTGGTACCGCGCCGGATACCAGCAGCGGCCCCACACGCCCCGCACGCCACTGCGGGGCGGCCACAGAGCCGGAGGCCCGGGTGTTCCCGGAGTACCGCCGCCATGGGCCGCCCCGCAGAGAGAGCGTTCCTCATTCCTTACCGGGTCACACCCCGGAGGAGACTTCCGCCTTGGAATCGGAGCCGCCACCGCCGTCGCCGGCCGCCTCCAACGCCTTGTTGCGCCGCACCGAGGACCAGAAGGAGAGGCCGATCAGCACGACTCCCACGAGACCGGTGATGATCTCGTTGATCTGGAACTGGATGGTGACCAGCAGGATGACCGACAGGGCGCCGATCGCGTAGTGCGCGCCGTGCTCCAGGTAGACGTAGTCGTCCAGCGTGCCCTGACGGACCAGGTACACGGTGAGCGAACGGACGTACATGGCACCGATGCCGAGACCGAGGGCCATCAGGACGATCTCGTTGGTGATGGCGAAGGCGCCGATGACGCCGTCGAACGAGAAGGACGCGTCGAGGACTTCGAGGTAGAGGAACATGAAGAACGCGGCCTTGCCCGCGAGCGCCACGGCGGAGACCGGCTTCCCGGACTTCCTGGCCTCTTCCTCGGCCTCCTGCTCGCGCTCCTCCTCCTCTTCGAGCTTGTTCTCGAAGAATCCGGAGAGTCCGCCGACCACGAGGTAGGTGATCAGACCCGCGATACCGGAGAGCATGACGGTGGACGCCTTGTCGGCGTGCCCGCCACCGTGCTGGTGGGCGTGGGTCGCGAACGTGAGCGCGGAGACCAGCAGGACGATCAGCGCGACGCAGACCGACAGCATGTCGATCTTGCCGAGCTTGGCGAGCGGACGCTCGATCCAGCGCAGCCACTGGATGTCACGCTCCTCGAAGATGAAGTCGAGGAAGATCATGAGCAGGAACATCCCACCGAAGGCGGCGATCGACGGATGGGCGTCCGTCACCAGTTCCTTGTACCTGTCAGGGTCGTTGAACGAGAGGTCGATGGCCTCGATCGGCCCCAGCTGGGCGCTGATGGCGACGATCACGACGGGGAAGACCAGCCGCATGCCGAAGACGGCGATGAGCACACCGACGGTGAGGAAGATCTTCTGCCAGAAGGCGTTCATCTTCTTCAGGATTCCGGCGTTGATCACCGCGTTGTCGAAGGACAGCGAGATCTCGAGGACCGACAGGATCGCGACGATGCCGAATGCCTGCCACCCCCCGTAGAACACCGCTGCGACCAGGCCGAGCGCGGTGACCGCGAACGACCAGCCGAAGGTTTTCAGAAGCACTGGCTACCCCATCGTGTATGTAACGGGTCTCCCCCGGTGAGTACGGGGCTCCCCCGCGCCGTGCGCGGCTTTACGAAACGTTGACCCCGAAGTCTAGAGCGATGCCACGGAGCCCCGACGCGTACCCCTGTCCGACTGCACGGAATTTCCACTCCCCGCCATAGCGGTAGAGCTCGCCGAAGATCATCGCCGTCTCCGTCGAGGCGTCCTCACTGAGGTCGTAACGCGCGAGTTCCTGACCGTCCGCCTGGTTCACCACGCGGATGAAGGCATTACTGACCTGCCCGAAGGTCTGCCCGCGATTGTCGGCTTCATGGATCGAGACCGGAAAAACGATCTTGTCGCAGTGCGCCGGCACCTGGGTGAGGTTCACGATGACGGACTCGTCGTCGCCCTCGCCCTCCCCCGTGAGGTTGTCACCGGTGTGCTCGACGGAACCGTCGGGGCTGGTGAGGTTGTTGTAGAACACGAACCACTCGTCGCCGAGGACCCGGCCCGACTGGCACAGCAGCGCGCTGGCGTCGAGGTCGAAGTCGGCTCCCGTCGTGGATCGTGCGTCCCAGCCGAGCCCGACCAGCACCTGAGTGAGGTTGGGTGCGGCCTTGGAGAGGGAGACGTTGCCTCCCTTGGCGAGCGTGACGCCCATGGTGTGTCCTCCCCGAGTCGTTGGACGGTCTTCCGGCCCGGCACGGGCGCCTGACGGACGCGGTGGAGCTGAAGCTGTCCGGAGGATCCTCCGGACCGGCTCAGACGTTGACGCCGAAGTCCTGCGCGATGCCGCGCAGACCCGAGGCGTACCCCTGGCCGATGGCACGGAACTTCCACTCCGCGCCGTTGCGGTAGAGCTCACCGAAGACCATGGCGGTCTCGGTCGAGGCGTCCTCGCTGAGGTCGTAGCGCGCCAGCTCGCTGTTGTCCGCCTCGTTCACCACGCGGATGTAGGCGTTGCGCACCTGGCCGAAGCTCTGCTGGCGGCTCTCGGCCTCGTAGATCGAGACCGGGAAGACGATCTTGTCGACATCGGCCGGGACCCCGGCCAGGTTCACCTTGATGACCTCGTCGTCGCCCTCGCCCTCACCGGTGAGGTTGTCACCGGTGTGCTCCACCGAGCCGTCGGGGCTCTTGAGGTTGTTGAAGAAGACGAAATTCCCGTCGCTGCCGACCTTGCCCTCGGCGTTGGTCAGCAGAGCGCTGGCGTCGAGGTCGAAGTCACCGCCGGTGGTCGTACGGGCATCCCAGCCCAGACCCACGATGACCGCGGTCAGGTTCGGCGCGGCCTTGGTCAGCGAGACGTTGCCGCCCTTGCTGAGGCTGACTCCCACGAGTCCTCCAAAAGTTTTGAGAGGGCCGGCAGACACCAGCGCCCCCGTCGTGCGTTGGCATAGGATCAACGTCTGGATCCTAGTGACCGGTTCCCGGTCAAAACAGGCTTTTGGCCGGTGGCGGCGAGGAGATACCCGGATCCGGCCGGTCGAGACCCCCCGGGCCCCTTCCATCACCGGCCAGGACCGCCGGACGGCTCCTGCCCCGGGGCCCCTCCCGGAAACCGGAGGAGTCCGGTCCGCCGCCTCCGCCGGATCAGATCGAGTCGAGCGCCTTGACGTAGTCGTTCAGGTCACGCGCGTCCGGCAGACCGTTGACGACGGTCCAGCGGACCACGCCCTCCTTGTCGATGATGAAGGTGCCGCGCACCGCGCAGCCCTTGTCCTCGTCGAAGACGCCGTACGCCCGCGAGGCCTCCCCGTGCGGCCAGAAGTCCGAGAGCAGCGGGTACTCCAAGCCCTCCTGCTCGGCGAAGACGCGCAGGGTGTGGATGGAGTCGTTGGAGACGGCCAGCAGCTGGGTCTCCTCGTTCTCGAACTTCGGCAGCTCGTCGCGGAGCGCGCAGAGCTCGCCCGTGCAGACGCCGGTGAAGGCGAAGGGGTAGAAGAGCAGCACCACGTTCTTCTCACCGCGGAAGTCGGAGAGCTTCACCGTCCGCCCGTGGTTGTCCTTCAGCTCGAAATCCGGAGCCTGCGTGCCGACCTCGATCGCCATGTAAACCTCATCCCTTCACCAGCGTCACACGTGCCCGGCCTGGGCCGTCCGGGTGACACCCACCCTACGCAGCGGCCCCCGCGGATCCCGGGCGCCCCGCGGCGGCGCGTACGAAGGCCCCCGGCGGCGTGCTGCCGTCGGGGGCCTCGGTGGTGGGGAAAGAGCTCAGCGCTTGGCCTTGGCCCCCTTGGGGGTGACCAGACGGCTGCCCGTCCAGTCCTTGCCCGCGTTGATGCTCTTGGTCTGGGCAAGACCAGCTGTCTGGGCAGCCTCGTTGATGTCGCTCGGCTCGACGTATCCGTCTCGGCCGGTCTTGGGCGTCAGCAGCCAGACCGCCCCGCCGTCCTCGATCAGACCAATGGCATCCACCAGCGCGTCCGTAAGGTCGCCGTCCTCGTCACGGAACCAGAGCAGGACGACGTCAGCGACGTCGTCGTAGTCCTCGTCGACGAGATCCTGGCCGATTGTGGCCTCAATGCCCTCACGGAGCTCCTGCTCGACGTCGTCGTCGTAGCCGATCTCCTGGACCACCTGTCCGGGTTCGAACCCAAGCCTGACGGCCGTGTTGGTCCGTTCCTCCGCGTGGTCCGCGGTCGCGCTCACGGGTTGCCTCCTGATCATGTTTCGGAAAATGCTTCAGCCACGCGCGTGCGCGGGGCATTGGCCGTAGTCCACACGGGCTCGGCGAATCGCGCAAGTACCCGGCGTCCGAGACCGCCTAAACGGTGACGTTCCCTGCCACGTCGCCGCAACATCCGGCATGTCTCCTGCGGGGCCGGAAATGGGGTCCGGACCCTTTGCGTCCTTCCTCAGCTTATGCCGTTTCGCTCCGCCATTCGGATTCGAACGGCCTTTGGGAACGCTTGACCGGGTCGGGCGTATGGTTGCGGTTTGGGCGGGGCCGCCCCCGCGCTGCTGGTACTCGTGCCCGGACACGGCGTCCGGGAACCTTGTGTTACCCCACAGTAGAGATGACGTTTAGATCCTCGCGGTACACGATGGAGGCGGCGTAGAGCGGGCACTCCGGGGGTACGTTCCCCGCGACCAGGCCTCGAAGAGCACTACCGAACAGCGAGGGAACAGCGTGGCTTCCGCATCCGATCGCAACCCGATCATCATTGGCGGCCTTCCGAGTCAGGTCCCGGACTTCGATCCCGAAGAGACCCAGGAATGGCTCGACTCCCTCGACGCCGCCGTCGACGAGCGCGGCCGTGAGCGGGCCCGCTATCTCATGCTCCGGCTCATCGAGCGGGCGCGGGAGAAGCGCGTGGCCGTTCCCGAGATGCGCAGCACGGACTACGTCAACACGATCGCCACGAAGGACGAGCCGTTCTTCCCCGGCGACGAGGAGATCGAGCGCAGGGTCCTCAACGCGACCCGGTGGAACGCCGCGGTGATGGTCTCCCGCGCCCAGCGTCCCGGGATCGGTGTCGGCGGTCACATCGCCACCTTCGCCTCCTCCGCCTCGCTGTACGACGTCGGCTTCAACCACTTCTTCCGGGGCAAGGACGACGGCCGGGGCGGCGACCAGATCTTCTTCCAGGGGCACGCGTCCCCGGGCATCTACGCCCGCGCGTTCCTGCTGGACCGGCTGAGCGAGGCGCAGCTCGACGGCTTCCGCCAGGAGAAGTCGAAGGCCGGCCACGCGCTGTCCAGCTATCCGCACCCGCGGTCGATGCCGGACTTCTGGGAGTTCCCGACGGTCTCGATGGGCCTCGGCCCGCTCGGCGCGATCTACCAGGCGCGGATGAACCGCTACATGGAGGCGCGCGGCATCGCCGACACCTCCGCGTCGCACGTCTGGGCCTACCTCGGCGACGGCGAGATGGACGAGCCCGAGTCGCTCGGCCAGCTCTCCATCGCCGCCCGCGAGGGCCTGGACAACCTCACCTTCGTGGTGAACTGCAACCTTCAGCGCCTCGACGGCCCCGTGCGCGGCAACGGCAAGATCATCCAGGAGCTGGAGTCGCAGTTCCGCGGCGCCGGCTGGAACGTGATCAAGCTGGTCTGGGACCGCAGCTGGGACCCGCTGCTGGCGCAGGACCGCACGGGCATCCTGGTCAACAAGCTGAACACGACCCCGGACGGACAGTTCCAGACGTACGCCACCGAGACCGGGGCGTACATCCGCGAGCACTTCTTCGGTGACGACCCGCGGCTGCGCGAGATGGTCAAGGACATGTCCGACCAGCAGATCCTGCACCTCGGGCGCGGCGGCCACGACCACCGCAAGGTCTACGCGGCGTACGCGGCGGCCAAGGCCCACAAGGGCCAGCCGACCGTGATCCTGGCGCAGACGGTCAAGGGCTGGACGCTGGGTCCGAACTTCGAGGGCCGCAACGCGACCCACCAGATGAAGAAGCTCACGGCCGAGGACCTCAAGCGCTTCCGTGACCGGCTGCACATCCCGATCGCGGACAAGCAGCTGGAGGACGGCAACCCGCCGTACTACCACCCGGGCCGCGACTCGGAAGAGATCCAGTACATGCACGACCGCCGCCAGGGTCTCGGCGGTTACGTCCCGACCCGCGTGGTGCGGGCGAAGGCGCTGCCCCTCCCCGACGAGAAGGCGTACGCGACCGCGAAGAAGGGTTCGGGTCAGCAGTCGATCGCCACGACCATGGCGTTCGTCCGCGTCCTGAAGGAACTCATGCGGGACAAGGAGATCGGCAAGCGTTTCGTGCTGATCGCGCCCGATGAGTACCGCACCTTCGGCATGGACGCCTTCTTCCCGAGCGCGAAGATCTACAACCCGCTCGGCCAGCAGTACGAGTCCGTGGACCGCGAGCTCCTCCTCGCGTACAAGGAGTCGCCGACCGGGCAGATGCTGCACGACGGCATCTCCGAGGCCGGCTGCACCGCCTCGCTGATCGCCGCCGGGTCGGCGTACGCCACGCACGGCGAGCCGCTGATCCCGGTGTACGTCTTCTACTCGATGTTCGGTTTCCAGCGCACCGGTGACCAGTTCTGGCAGATGGCCGACCAGCTCTCGCGCGGCTTCGTGCTGGGCGCGACGGCCGGACGCACGACCCTGACCGGTGAGGGCCTCCAGCACGCCGACGGCCACTCGCAGCTCCTCGCCTCGACGAACCCGGCCTGTGTGTCCTACGACCCGGCGTTCGGCTACGAGATCGCGCACATCGTGCAGGACGGGCTGCGCCGGATGTACGGCGGGGCGCCCGACGAGAACGAGGACGTCTTCTACTACCTCACGGTCTACAACGAGCCGATCCAGCACCCGGCCGAGCCCGCCGACGTGGACGTCGAGGGCATCCTCAAGGGCGTGCACCGCTACCGCGCCGGCGACAAGGGGCAGATCCCGGCCCAGATCCTGGCGTCCGGTGTGGCGGTCCCGTGGGCGGTCGAGGCCCAGCGGATCCTCGCCGACGAGTGGAACGTGAAGGCGGACGTCTGGTCGGCGACCTCCTGGAACGAGCTGCGCCGCGAGGCCGTGGAGGTGGAGCGCCACAACCTGCTCCACCCGGAGGAGGAGCAGCGCGTTCCCTATGTGACGGAGAAGCTCTCCGGCTCCGAGGGCCCGTTCGTGGCGGTCTCGGACTGGATGCGCTCGGTACCCGACCAGATCGCGCGCTGGGTGCCCGGCACGTACCAGTCGCTGGGCGCGGACGGCTTCGGCTTCGCCGACACCCGGGGTGCGGCCCGCCGCTTCTTCCACATCGACGCGCAGTCGATCGTGCTGGCGGTGCTGACCGAGCTGGCGAAGGAAGGCAAGATCGACCGTTCTGCGCTGAAGACGGCGCTCGACCGGTACGAACTGCTGGACGTGGCGGCCGCGGGCCCCGGCCCGGCCGGCGGCGACGCGTAGGGAACACACGGTTCCGGCCGGAGGGCGGCGGACCCCGGGTCCGCCGCCCTCCGGCGTCCCGCCGCCGCTCAGTTCTCCCAGATCTTGAAGGCCCTCACCGTGTACGGCGACCTGGGCACCCAGGTGCCGCCGCCCGGGTACGTCTCGAACTCTCCCGTCTCGGCGCACTCGGCCGACTGGAACGTGGTGACCGGGCGCCCGGTGCGGTTGACGAGCGCCTGGGCGCTGCTTCCGGCGGGAAGCGGGACGCAGCTCTCGATGTCGACGGTGGACAGTTCGTGGGCCTGCTTGGCTCCGGTGAAGTCGGGCTTCGCCCAGAGGCAGAGCTGGCCAGCGCCGCACGGCGCGAGCCCTGCCGGGGAGGCGAGCGGCGCGTTGCGGGTGCGTTCCTGACCGGCGGACGCGTGGTGGGCGGCCGGGGCGGCGTCCGAGGACAGGGCCGTGACCGGGACGAGTGCGGTGGCCGCCAGGGCGGCGGCGAGGAAGGTGGTGCGCATGTGGATCAACCCCCGTTGGTCGAGCGAGCCGGACGGCCCGCATGTCCGCACTCTGACCTGCGGAAGGACGGGCCGGGAAGGGGTCGGCCGGCGGACCACCCTGATAGGCGACAGCCCCGCCGGAGGCGTCCGGCGGGGCTGTCGCACGTGCTGTGTTGACGTCCGCTGCCGCCCGGCACCCGGGTCCTGCCGGGCACCGGCCGGGGGGACGGATGCCGCCCGCACCCGTCCCCGCCTCGGCGTTCGCGCCACGCCCGGTGGACGTGGCGGCGAAAACCGCGGCCACCACGACGATCCCCACGGCCAGGAGGGCGGAGCTCCCGCCCGACACGAACGTGTCATCGGCGGCGCCCGTGATCCTCGTAGCGACAGCCGGTGGCGCCCGTGAGCGCCGCGGCGTTGTCCGGCGGTGTACCCCCAGGCCCTTCACCACACAGGAGCACGGCCGGAAAGGCAGCCGGCGGGACCGCCGATGCCGCCGGTGCTGCCGGTGCTGCCGGTGCTGCCGGTGCTGCCGACGCTCCCGATGCCGTCGAGGTCCGCCGCACGCCTTCCTGTCCGCCGTTCCGCGAACAAGGCGGCCGTCGCTCCGGAGCTCCAGAACCCGTCGCCCTCCCGGTCCAGGAGGCACCGGACGCGCGCTTCCTCGCGGAGGCGCGTCAACACCCCGCCACGGAAGCCCCTTTCGAGGCATGGCCCCCGGACCCGCTGGGCATATGGGGCACGCACGACCAGTACGAGCAAAAGAGAAAAAGCGAACATTACGCCCGAACTCCGGGCGTGGGCCCACCGAATGACCGGCCCGGGTCAGGCCCTGCGGCACGGCGTCGACCCGGCATGGCAGGCCGCTCCACCGGTAGCGGAGCGTGAGGAGCACGGGCGCCGAGAGGGATCCGCGCCCACGGGCGTCCGCCGCCGCGCTCCCCGGGGCGACGCGGGCGGCCGCACGGAAGCGGGGCGAGCGGCAGGGCGCGGGAGCGGAAGGCCGGGGGAAGCCGGCCGAACTCCGCCCGGACCGGCCCCGACCTGCGCCCCCGGGATGCGGCGGGCCGCCCAGGCACGCCCTTACGTGAACCGCACAGGTGTGCCGCACCCCTCATCGCCCGCGCATGGCCGAACTCACAATCCCCCGGCGCCGCAGGCCGATTCGAGCGGACGGCAGCCCGCAGGGGCGCCGGAGTGTGGACCCTGCGCACACGGAGCGTGGAGGACGGACGGCCGATTCCCCGCAGCCGGGTGATCCGTGTCACCCCTGCGACGACGGCACGTGGGCGTCTCCTAGGGTGGGGCGCAGTGACTTCCTTCGATTCATCCCCCACGCTCACCGCCTGGCGCGCGCTGCTCGCCGTCGCGGTCGTGTTCGTGATGCTGGCGACCACCGGATGGACCGCCGTGCGTCATCAGCACTCCACCACGCCGCGCGAGCTCGCGCTCGCTTCCTGGGCGAAGGACCGGATAGCCGGTCACGCCCTCCCGGACGTGGGCGCGCCGGCGTACCGGCTGAGCACGTTCTTCGCGACCCTCACCACGGGTCAGCAGGTCGCCCTGGCCGACAAGTACCCGCTGGTGGTGGGGAATCTGAACGGTGCGCCGGTCGCCCTGCGCTACCGGGCCAACCGGGACGCGCTGGAGCAGGCGGAAGCGGCCGAGGAACAGCGGACGCTGGACACGCGGCTCTCCCCGGACGGGCGGCGGCAGGCCGTGCTCCGACTGGAGCGCTTCCGCTCCCTGCTCGCCGGTGACCGGCAGATCCTCGCCTTCGACCCCTCGGGGCGCGGCCGGGCCGCCGAGGTCTTCGGCGATCTCGACCGGGCCGAGCGGGTCTCGGTCGTCGTGCCGGGCGTCGACACGAATCTCCTGACGCTGGAGCGCAGCGGCGTCAAGGAGAACGCGGCGCCCGTCGGCATGGCCCGTTCGCTGTACGGTGCCGAGCGCTCGGCGAGTCCCTCCTCGCACACGGCGGTCATCGCGTGGGCCGACTACACCGCGCCCGTCGGGATCGGTATGGACGCCGCGCTGGGCGGGCTCGCCTCGGAGGGCGCGCTGCGGCTCGACGCCCTCGTGAGGGCGCTGCCCGGCACGTCGGACGTCTCGCTGTTCTGCCACAGCTACGGCTCGGTGCTCTGCGGGGTGGCGGCGCACGAGCTGCCGTCCAGGGTGTCCGACATCGCGGTCGCGGGCAGTCCCGGGATGCGGGCGGACAACGCCGGAGCCCTGCACACCCGGGCCAGGGTGTGGGCGATGCGGGACGGCGACGACTGGATCGAGGACGTCCCGAACATGGCGGTCGGCGGGCTCGGGCACGGCGCCGATCCGGTCGACCCGGCCTTCGGGGCACGGATCGTGTCGGCGAACGGCGCGGTCGGGCACAGCGGCTATTTCGAGCCGGGCACCGAGAGCCTCAGCAACTTCGCCGCGATCGGCGTGGGGGCGTACGACTCGGTCAGCTGCGCGGGCTCCGACAACACGTGCCACCGGGAGATTTCCGGCGGGTCGGGGGCCTGACGCGCGTAGAAGGATGTCCGACGCCGGTGGAGAGCGGCGAATGGCCTGCCCGATTTCGCCTGTCCCAGAAGGGGGACGTGCGGGCCCGTGCCACATACGATGAGGCACATGGGTGATGTGCTGGCCGGAATTCATGCCACCTGGGAGTTCGACACCGACTCCGTGCTCATCCGCTTCGGAGGGGGAATCCGCTCACCGAGGCTCTTCCAGAGCCTGGGTGAGCGCCGTATTCCGTACGCGGCGCTGTCGTCGGTGACGCTGACCCAGGGCAAGCGGGGCACGGTGGTGCTGCGCGCGGTGCCGAGACCGGGCGCCGATCCGCTGCTGGAGGCCGCGGCCGGGCAGCTCAAGGAGAGCAGCGACCCGTACCGCCTGGTGCTGCCCGCCGAACGCGAGACGCTCGCCGAGTACTACGCCGACGAGCTGCGCGCCGTGCTCGGCCCCGAGGCGCCGCATCCCGCCGAGCGCTTCCTGGTGACGGCCCCCGAGGCACCGATGCACTTCAAGGCGTACGACGGCCGGGCAGGCTTCGACGGGACGCTGGTCTCCTTCCGGTGGTTCTGGACGGGCGCGTCGAGCGCCAAGTGGAAGGCGGGCGACCAGTCGTTCCCGGTGGCGGAGCTGGGCGGGATCGAGTGGCGTTCACCCGAGGCCTTCGAGGGCTACCTCCGGCTGGTGCCGCGTGGCGCGGTGGCGGGCTCGGAGGCGGACGGCCCCGGTCCTGAACCGGTTCCCGGCGCGGGCCGCCCGTCCGCGGGGCGGATAGAGCCGGACCAGGACCCCGCGGCGGTCGTGTTCGGCCTGGGGTACGGGCCGGTGCACGAGTCGCTGCCCTTCGCCGCGGCGGTGCTGGAGTCCGTGCGCCGCACGCAGTCGGTGCCGGTCGCGACCGCTCCCGTCCCGGTGGGCGGCGCCCGCCGCGACCCCGCGGACATCGCCGAACGGATCCGCCACCTCGGGGACCTGCACCAGGCGGGTCTGGTGACGGACGCGGAGTACAGCGCGAAGAAGGCGGAGCTCCTCGCGGAGCTGTAGGACGGTGGGCGTTCCGGCGGGACCGGGCACGGCCTCGGGCCCCCTACCCCGGTACGGGTCCGGGCACCGCCGTTCCACCCTCCGGTATGACGCCGACCGGCATCCTCCGCGCCTACTCTGACCCGATCATGTCCGCATCCCCCTCCGGGCCTCCGCCCGCCGACGGCCCGCTGAGCGCCGCCCTCCGCAATCTGCGCGAGCTGGCCCACGGGCTGTCCCACCCGTCCCATCCGCCGACCCCGCTGTTCGCCGGTTCCCCGCGGCGCTGGCTGAGACTGCTGCCGTACGCCGTGGTGCTCGCCCTGGCAAGCGTCTTCATCCCGGTCACGATCCAGGTACTGAGCGGCGACTACGGGGTGCCCGGCGCGCTGGCCGGAGCTCTGGCCGTCGGGCAGGCCGCGCCCCTGCTGATGCTGGCGCACCGGCCGCTACAGGCCTGGTGGATCATCTTCACCGCCGACATCGTGGGCGCGCTGGTGCAGCTGGAGGACGGCGTGCGGCCGGGCCTCGTCTGGCCGTGGACCCCGCCGGCCGTCATCGGCTACCTCTTCGTGCTGCTGGCCCTCGGACTGCGGGAGAGCCGGCGGACCGTGATCGGCGTCTGGCTCGCGACGGGAGCGGCCGGGCTCCTGCTGCACCTGGTAGCGCCCGCGCACGGCGAGGGCGGCGAGCTCCTGCTGTTCGTCCTCGGCGGGGTGGTGCTGGTGATCGGGGCGGCGGTACGCGAGCGGGGCGAGGCCCAGCGCCGGCTCGCCGAGCAGGAGACGATCAGCGAGGCGGAGCGGGCGCAGCGGACGCTGCTGGAGGAACGCACCCGCATCGCCCGTGAGCTCCACGACGTGGTCGCCCACCACATGTCGGTGATCACGGTGCAGGCCGACTCGGCCCCGTACCGGATCGCCGGGCTGTCCGAGGAGGCACGGGCGGAGTTCGCGTCGATCGCGGCGGGCGCCCGGGAGTCGCTGGCCGAGATGCGCCGGCTGCTGTCGGTGCTCCGCAGTGACGGCAGCCGGGGCGAGCTCGCCCCGCAGCCCGGCCTCGGCCGGGTGCAGCAACTGGTGGAGGCGACCGTGCGGGCGGGGCTTCCGGCGGAGCTGTCGCTGGCGGCGGACGTGGTCGAGGCGGTGGAGCGGGGCGGCGTACCGCAGGCGGTGGACCTGTCGGCGTACCGCATCGTGCAGGAGGCCCTGGCCAATGTCGTCCGGCACGCGCCGGGGGCGCGGACCCAGGTCTCGGTCACGGCGCGCGAGGGCCGGCTGACGGTGCTGGTCGTCAACGGCAGGGCGCGGGAGCCGGGTTCGCCCCTGGAGGCGTCGGGGACGGGACACGGGCTGGTCGGCATGCGGGAACGCGTACGGTTGACCGGCGGCACGCTCGACACCGGTCCGCTGCCGGACGGGGGTTTCCGGGTGGCCGCGCGGCTCCCGCTGCCGCCGCCCCAGCCCCCCGCGTCCGTGACCCCGGAGGAACCGTGACCATCCGCGTGATCATCGTCGACGACCAGGCCATGGTGCGGGCCGGGTTCGCCGCGCTCCTGGCGGCGCAGAGCGACATCGACGTGGTGGGCGAGGCCCCGGACGGGCGCCGGGGCGTCGAGGTCGGCAGGGCGGTGCGCCCGGACGTGGTCCTGATGGACGTCCGGATGCCGGAGATGGACGGACTGGCCGCCGCCCGCGAGCTGTTGACCCCGCCGGCGGGTGTCGACCACCGGCCGAAGGTCCTGATGCTCACCACGTTCGACGTGGACGACTACGTCTACGAGGCGCTGCGCGCCGGGGCGTCCGGGTTCCTGCTGAAGGACGCCCCGCCGGCGGACCTGATCTCCGCGGTGCGGGTCGTCGCGGCGGGGGACGCGCTGCTCGCGCCGTCCGTGACCCGGCGGCTCATCGCGGACTTCGCGCGGCAGCGGCCGGCGGCCCCGTCCGGCGGTCCGGCGCTGCGGCTGAACGGTCTGACACCACGGGAGACGGAGGTGCTGGAGCTCATCGCCCGGGGCCTGTCGAACCAAGAGATCGCGGCGCGGCTGGTGCTGGCGGAGCAGACGGTGAAGACCCACATCGGCAGGGTGCTGGCCAAGCTCGGGCTCCGGGACCGGGCGCAGGCGGTGATCTTCGCGTACGAGTCGGGGCTGGTGGCTCCGGGGGACGCGTAGCCCCTCCCCCTCCCGGTGGCACCCCCGGCGGGGTGGGGCTCTCCCCCCGTACACCCCCTACCCCGGTAGCACCGGGCAGTTGGCCCCCCGGGGTGACGCTTCGTCACCCGTCGTCCTCCTACCGTCCTCCCCGGCACACCGAGCGGTGTGCGCACACCGTACGGGGAGGGCATGATGCGCCGATTCGCGAGGACGCTGGCCGCGGTCGCACTGGCGGCCGCAGGGGTGGCGGGGACGGCCGGCTGGGCGTCGGGGACCACCCAGCGGGCGGTGACGGGGCCGCCGCCCGGCAGCGCCTCGTGGCGGGCCGACGGGGTGCTGGGGCGGACGCTGCCCGACCCCGGCGGTGCGACGCCGCATCAGGTGCGGGTGTTCTTCGCCGGGTTGGGCGACGGCGAGCGGCAGGTGCTGCTGGAGCGGCATCCGTCGGTCGTCGGCAATCTCGACGGGGCGCCCCTGGAGCTCCGCTACCGTGCCAACGCCCGTGCCCTGCGGGCCTCCGACGACCCCCGGTACGCGGGTCTCGCCGCACCCGGCCGGCAGATCCTGGCGTTCGATCCGCGCGGCCGGGGCCAGGTGGCCGAGGTCTTCGGGGACCTGCGCTCGGCCCGCCACGTGTCCGTCGTCGTACCCGGGTCGGACATCGACGCCGGGACCTTCGACCGGCGCGGCGACGTGTACGGCACTCCGGCGGGCATGGCGAGGTCCCTGTACGCGCGGACGGGCCCGGGAAGCGCGGTGATCGCCTGGGCCGGTTACACCACCCCGGTCGGTCTCGGCCTGGACGCGGCGACCGGCGCTCTGGCCGAGGCGGGGGCCGGGCGGCTGACCCGGTTCACCGCGGGACTGGCGGCCGACGGTCTGCCCGCGCCCGTCGTGTTCTGCCACAGCTACGGCTCGGTGGTCTGCGGGCTCGCCGCCTCGGGGCTCGGCGCCACCGACCTGGTCGTGCTCGGCTCCCCCGGGATGCGCGCCGACGACGTGGAGGGCCTGCACACCCGGGCACGGGTGTGGGCGGCGAAGGACGGCACCGACTGGATCGACGACGTGCCGAACATCCAGGTGGCGGGCCTCGGGCACGGTGCGGACCCGGCCGGCGAGAGCTTCGGGGCGCGCCATGTGCCGGCCCGGGACGCCCGGGGCCACACCGGGTACTTCGCTCCCGGCACGGACTCGCTCCGGGCCTTCGCCGCCATCGCCGAGGGGGTCTCCCGGTGAGCGTGCGGCAGACCGTGTCCCGCATCGACGCGGGCACTCCCGCCCACCGCGACCGCGCGGTCGACGGGCTGCGGGCCCTCGCGCTGCTGGCCGTACCCGCCGGGCACTGGCTGCTCGGCGGATTCACACGGGACGCCGACGGCGCCCTGCACAACGCCAGCCCGCTCTCCACGTTCGCCGTGTTCTCCCCGGTGAGCTGGGTGCTCCAGATGCTGGGGGTCTTCTTCCTGGTCGGCGGCTACGCCTCCGTCCTCTCCTACCTGCGCAGGCCGTCCACCACCGGGGCGTGGCTGCGCGGCCGGATGGTCAGACTGGGCAGGCCGGTGCTCGGCGTGACCGCCGTCTGGGCGCTGGCACTCCCGGTGCTGTACGCCGCCGGGGTGCCCGAGGACACCCTGCGTACGGGCGCGAAGCTGGTGATCCAGCCGCTCTGGTTCGTCGGGGTGTACGCCGTGGTCACGGCGCTCACGCCGTACTGCGTGCGGGTGTCCGGGCGGCTCGGGGGCTGGGCCGCGGCACCGCTGATCGGCTCGGTCGCCGCGGTCGACCTCCTGCGCTACGGGCCGTACGCGGACGCCGTGCCGTCCTGGACCGGCCTGCTGAACATCCTTCCCGGCTGGCTCTTCGCGTACCAGCTCGGCGTCTGCTGGGGCCGGGGCCGCCTCTCCCGGCGCGGGGGGTGGCTCCTGCTCACCGGGGGTACGGCCCTGTTCGCCGTGCTGCTGCTCGTCCTCCACTACCCGGCGTCGATGGTCGGCGTACCGGGTGAAGCGCGGACCAACTCGCATCCGCCGTCGCTCCTGGTCCTGGCCCTCGCCTCCGCGCAGAGCGGGGCGGCGGTCCTGCTGCACGGCCGGATCGGCCGGGCGCTGCGCCGCCCCGCGCTGTGGGCGCCCGTGGTGGTGGTCAACCTGTCGGCGATGACGATCCTGTGCTGGCACCAGACGGCGATGCTGGCCGCGGCGGTCCCGGCCTCCTTCGCCGGAGCCGTGCCCGGGCTGACGACGGCCCCGGACTCGGCCGCCTGGGTCCTGGCCCGGCCGGCCTGGATGCCGCTGTTCGCCGCCCTGCTCGTCCTCCTCTCCCGGTACGCCCGCCGGTTCGAGGAGCCCTGGGACGCCTCGGGCGGCCGGGCCGGGACCGTCCGGCGGGCCGCGGCCGGGCTGCTGGCGGCGGGCTTCGCGGTCTTCGCGCTCCGGCCGGCGTGAAGGGGACCCGGCCTACCGTCGCCCGTCGACCAGGCCGGATTCCCAGGCCCAGGCGGCGATCTCCACCCGGTTGCGGGCGGGCAGTTTGGTCTGGACGTTGCCGAGGTGGGTCTTCACCGTGCCCACGGAGATGGACAGTTCGGCCGCGATCTCGGCGTTGGTCAGCCCCCTGGCCACCAGGCGCACCAGGTCCTCCTCCCGTGCGGAGAGCGCGGTGTCCGGCTTCCGGGGGGCGGGCGCGGCGCTGTTGAGGTGCCGCAGCAGCCGTACGGTGATGGCGGGGCTCACCAGCGCCTCGCCGGAGGCGGCGGCCCGGATCGCCTCGACGAGCAGGGCGGGGCCGGAGTCCTTGATCAGGAAACCGGAGGCGCCTTCGCCCAGGGCGCGCTGTACGTACTCGTCGTCGTCGAACGTCGTGACCACGACGACCTTCGGCGGGTTCACCGTGCCGGGGCGGGTCAGTCTCCGCAACGCCTCCAGCCCGTCCATGCGGGGCATGCGGATGTCCATCAGCACCACGTCGGGCCGGTGGCGCCCGGCCAGTTCCACGGCCGCCAGCCCGTCCGCGGCCTCCGCGACGACGTCGATGTCGTCCTCCGCCGCGAGGATCATCGCGAACCCGGCGCGGACCATCGCCTGGTCGTCGGCGATCAGCACCCGGATCGTCATGACGCCGTCACCCCCGCGGTGGCCGCGGGCAGTACGGCCTCGACGCCCCAGCCGCCCGCCGTCACCGGACCCGCCCGGACGCTCCCGCCGATCAGGCCCACCCGCTCGGCCAGTCCCTTCAGCCCGTAGCCGCTCCGGGAGCCGTGCCCGGGCCGGCCGTCGTCGGTGACCCGCACGGTGACCCGGTCCCCCGAGCGCTCCACGCGCACCCGCACCTCGGTGCAGCCCTGGGCGTGCTTGCGCACGTTGGTGAGGGCCTCCATCACCACCCGGTGCGCGGTCGTGGTCACCTCCACCGGCAGATCGTCGAAGCCCCCCTCCAGGTCGAGCCGGGCCCCGGCGCCGCCGACGGCCGAGAACTCCTCGACGAGCGAACGCACTTCACCGATCCCCGCCAGTGGCGTCAGCGCCACCTGCCCGTCGGCGTCACGCAGCATCCCCACCATGTGCCGCATCGAGGTGAGCGCCTCCGAACCGGCCTGCTCGATCCGCCGGAGGGCGGGCGGCACCAGTTCGGGCCGCCGGTCCGCGACGGCGTGGGCGCCCTGCGCCTGTACGACGATGCCGGTCACATGATGGGCGACGAAGTCGTGCAGGTCCCTCGCGAACTCCGTCCGCTGCTCCAGCCTGAGCGCGGCGGCCTGCCGCCGCCGGTCCGCCAGCAGCAGACGCATCCCGAGGCCGGCGCCCAGCGCGGTGACGGCCGCGAGGGCGAAGACCAGGGCCATGATCGTGGTGCTCTGCCGCACCGAGACCGACACCGGCCTCAGCACGATCGCGAGGAACAGCGGGGGGACGGCCGCGACCGCCCACGACGGCACCCCGCGTCGGGCGGTGAGCAGCAGGAGCCACACCAGCGCCGCCGGTTCGGCGAATCCCATCGCGTACGAGCTGACCGACAGCTCCAGGTGCAGCACGAACGAGAGGCACAGCGACACGAACGCGAGTGCGCCGGCGGCCGACGGCAGGGCGCGTCCGCCGAGCCTGGGCGAGGCGATGACGAGGGCGACGCCCAGCAGGGCGCAGCCGAGCTTGGCGGGGCCCAGCGGGGAGGGGCCGTGGTCCTGGACCGAGTAGAAACCGCCGCCCACCCCGTCCAGCAGGACGAGGCCGGCCAGGGCCACGAGCAGCAGGAGCCGGACGATGACGACCAGGAGCCGCGGTTCGCCGTTCTCCCGGCCGGTCGTGGTGGGGGCCGTACCGGCCGGTCCCGGCGTCTGCCTCACAGTCCTCCCGCCGACCGGCCGAAAGTCGGAGCCGGCCGGCCATGATCTGTCTTTCGCCCGATCCGCCGCGGGACGCGGCGGAGAAGAATCGTCCTCACCGGGCGGCGTTCGCCGTTCATCACCCCAGGAGGATGTCACGATCGCGGCCGACGCCATTTCGACCCGGAACCCCGGTGACTGTGCCCCGGGAACAGCCGAACAGGCCGCCCGCACGGGCGGTATCGCGTCCCGGCGGCCGGCCGCGCGTCCCGCCGGCCCTTCCCCCCACGTACAGGGCCCGCCCCTCCCCCACACAAAGGATCCACAGGTGAACCACGCAGAGTCGCAGTCCGGGGACGGAACGGGGTTCGCGCCTCCGTCCGTCGGCGCTCCGGCGATCGAGGCCCACGGTCTCGGCAGGAAGTACCGGCGCGGCTGGGCGTTGCGGGACGTCTCGTTCCGGCTGCCGGCCGGGCGGGTGTGCGGCCTCGTCGGCCCCAACGGCGCGGGGAAGAGCACCCTGATGGGGCTGGCCACGCACATGATCCGTCCGACGGCCGGCACCCTGCGGGTGTTCGGCGCGGAGCCCGGTTCGACGGAGGCCGTGCTGCGGACCGCGTTCCTCACGCAGGAGAAGCCGCTGTTCCGGCGCTTCACCGTGGCGGAGACCCTGCGGCTGGGCCGCGAGTTCAACCCCCGCTGGGACCAGGAGGTCGCCGAGGGCATCGTCCGCGCGGGCCAGGTACCGCTGGACGCGAAGGTCGGCACGCTCTCCGGCGGGCAGCGCACCCGCGTCGCCTTCGCCCTGGCGTTCGGCAAGCGCCCCGATCTGCTCATCCTCGACGAGCCGATGGCCGACCTGGATCCGCTGGTCCGCCGCGAGCTCATGAGCACCCTGACGGCGGAGGCCGCCGGACACGGTACGACGGTGCTGGTGTCCTCGCACATGCTCGCCGAGCTGGAGCACATCTGCGACCACCTCCTCGTCATCGCGGACGGCGGGCTCCGTCTCGCGGGCGAGGTGCGCGAACTGCTGGCCGCACACGCCCTGTTCGACATCCCGGAGGGCGACCGTCCGCCGGCCGTCACCCCTCACCGGGTCATCGGGGCCGACCACGGCGACGGGCGGCCGGGGGTGCTGGTGCGCCTGGGCGGACCGCTCGCCCACGGGGGTCCCGCGGCGGAGACCCCGACCCTGGAGGAGCTTCTGCTCGCCTATCTGCGGTCACCCGACGCGCCCCCGCTGATCGCACCCGGCGCACGGGTGGGCGACATCGACGACATCATCACCCGCGACCGTACGAAGGCGATGACGGCATGACCACGCTCACCCGCGACCCGGCCCGTACGACACCCTCCGCACCCACGCGGAACTACTGGCTCCCCCGGCTCGGCGGTCCGGTCTGGCTCGTCTGGCGCCAGCACCGCGCCGCGCTCTGGACACTCCTCGGCATCACCGCGCTCGGCGTGCTGGTCATGGTCCACCTGCGCGGGCAGACGATGGACTTCCTGGCCACCCAGGAGCCGACGGCACGGCGCCTCGGCGGCATGCCGCCCGAGTTCGAGACCCACGTCGACCGCCTGCTGGGCATCGCGGGCTACCTCGGCTACCTCCCCGCCCTGGCCGGCGTGTTCCTCGGCGCTCCGCTCATCGCGGGCGACCTGGAGACCGGCACCGCCAAGCTGGTGACCTCGCAGTCCGTCAGCCGGCAGCGGTGGCTCCTCACGAAACTCGCCGTTCCCGCCGCGGTGCTCACCCTGTCCGCCGGGGTGCTCTCCGCGGTCCTCACCTGGTGGTGGAATCCGGTCAAGGGCCTTTCCGGCGGCCTCCTCTGGACCGCCGTCTTCAGTTCGACGGGCGTCGTACCGGTGGCCTACGCCCTGCTCACGTTCACCGTGGGCGTGGCGGCCGGCCTGGTCCTGCGCCGCACGCTGGTGTCGATGGTGGTCACGCTCGGCGTCGTCGTCGCGATCGGGTTCGTCTGGAGCGAACTCTGGCGGAGCCTGGGGCACATCAGGTCGGTCAGCACCCACGACGGCGTCGGACCCGGCGCGGTACAGCCGGAGCTGCCCGCCCAGGCGGAGCAGCAGGGACAGGGCACCTACTTCCTCACCAGCTCCGGGGACCGCCTGGAGTGGACCACCTGCCTCGACCAGATGGAGGACGACCGGGCCCACACCGCCTGCCTGGAGTCCCACCACGTCGTGGGCCGGACCATCGACTACCTCGACCTCTCCCAGATGCAGACGATGCAGTGGCTCGGAGCCGGCATCATGCTCGCCGTCACCGCGGCCGTCGCCGCCTTCGTCATCCTCCGGGGCAGCAAGCGGCTCCTGTGACCCGCGGATCACAGGAGCCGCCGTGAGCCGGCCGCCACGGCACGAGCGGTGGGCGGGGGGCGGCCTCCGGCCGACCCCCGCCTACTCGCGCGCGGTGGCGGTGTTGCTCATGTCCGGGTACCTGTCCCCCGCCACCCGGCCGGCGATGGGCTCCAGCAGCTCCAGCTCCGGCCCGGTCAGGGTCAGCCGGGTCGCTCCGACGTTCTCCAGCAGGCGGCTGCGCTTACGCGTGCCGGGGATCGGCACCACGCTCAGGCCGTGCACCTGCGCCCGCTGCTGCACCCAGGCCAGGGCGACCTGCGCCGCCGTCGCCCCGTGCGCCGCCGCGATCTTGTGAACCGGCTCCAGCAGGGCGGCGTTGTTCTTCGCGTTCTCACCGGTGAAACGCGGCTGGTGCACGCGGAAGTCGCCCTGTCCCAGGTCCTTGGCCGCGTCCGCGAACGCCCCGGTCAGGAACCCTCGGCCGAGCGGGGAGTACGGCACGAGGGTCACCCCGAGCTCGGCGGCGGCCGGTACGGCGCTGCGCTCCACGTCGCGGCTGAAGAGCGACCACTCGGACTGGAGGGCGGCGATCGGGTGCACGGCGTGCGCCTCGCGGAGCTCGGCCCCGGTGACCTCGCTCAGCCCGAGCTGCTTGACCTTGCCCTGCCGGACCAGCTCGGCCATCGCGCCCACCGACTCGGCGAGCGGGACCAGCGGGTCGCGGCGGTGCATGTAGTACAGGTCGATGACATCGGTGCCCAGCCGTCGCAGGCTGGCCTCGACCGCCTCACGGATGTACGCCGGGTCGTTGCGCACCCCGCGGTAGTGCGGGTCGTCGGTCCGCTCGATGGCGAACTTCGTGGCCAGGGTGATCGCGTCGCGGTGCGCCCCCACGAACGGCGCGAGGAACGTCTCGTTGGCCCCCCGTCCGTAGACGTCGGCGGTGTCGAAGAGCGTGACGCCGGCTTCGAGCGCCGCCTCCAGGGTGTCGCGGGCGGCCGCCTCGTCGGTGTCGCCGTAGAACTCGCTGATCCCCATGCAGCCGAGCCCCTGCACACCGACCCGCGGGCCTCCGGTACCGAGTTCCGCTGTCGCGATCTTTCCGGTGTCACTCATGTCTCAGACCCTTTCCGGCGCCGTGCGGGCGCCGCCATAAAAGTCGATCTTGAAGTCGAGCACGGCCAGCGTTCCCTGGAGTTCCGCGATCCGCGTCTTCACGTCGCGCCGGGTCGCCTCCAGCAGTTCCTGCCGCTCGGCGAAGGTGTGGTCGCCCTCGCGGACCAGTTCGGCGTACCTGACCATGTCGGCGACCGGCATCCCGGTCAGCCTCAGCTTTCCGACGAAGGCGAGCCAGTCCAGGTCGCGGTTGCGGAACCGGCGCTGGCCCGTGTGGGAGCGGTCCACGTGCGGCATCAGCCCGATCCGCTCGTACCAGCGCAGCGTGTGGGCGGTGAGCCCGCTGAACGCCACGACCTCGCTGATGGTGTAGCGGTCCTGGCCCTCGGGGCGCGGATGCGCCTTCGGGGCGGACGCGCAGGTGTCCGTCCGTGCGGAAATGCTCTCCATCACCGTCATGCCTCCACGCTAGAACCCTGGAGTGCACTCCAAGCAAGCGATATCGGTGGCGATCTCGGATCCGGGCTCCCGTTAGGCTCGTACGCATGCAGAGCCTGGCGATGACCGAGAACTGGCCCGTCCCCACCGCGGCAGCCGCCGTCGTCACCTCCGACGGCACGCTCCTGGGTACCCATGGTCCCACCGCGCGGCGCTTCCCGCTGGCCTCGGTCACCAAGCCGCTCGCCGCCTACGCGGCGCTGGTGGCCTACGAGGAGGGCGCCGTCGAGCTGGACGAACCGGCCGGCCCCGAGGGCTCGACCGTCCGCCACCTCCTCGCGCACACCAGTGGTCTCGCCTTCGACGAGCACCGGGTCACGGCGCCTCCCGGCACCCGCAGGCTCTACTCCAACGCGGGCTTCGAGGTGCTCGGCGACCACATCGCGAAGGCCACGGAGATCCCGTTCCCGGAGTACGTGCGCCAGGCCGTCCTGGAGCCCCTGGGCATGACCTCGACCTCACTGGAGGGCTCCCCCGCCAAGGACGGCGTCTCCACCGTGGACGACCTGGTGCGGTTCGCCGCCGAGGTCCAGGCCCCGAGGCTCCTGGACCCGCGTACGGTCCTGGAGGCGCAGACCGTCGTCCACCCCGGGCTCAAGGGCGTGCTCCCCGGCTACGGTCACCAGAGCCCGAACGACTGGGGGCTCGGCTTCGAGATCCGTGACTCCAAGTCACCGCACTGGACCGGGGTTTCGTCCTCACCCGCCACCTTCGGCCACTTCGGGCAGTCCGGCACCTTCCTCTGGATCGACCCGGCGGCGGGCGCGGCCTGTGTCGCGCTGACGGACCGGGCCTTCGGGCCGTGGGCGGTCGAGGTCTGGCCGCCGTTCACCGACGCGGTCCTGGCGGAGCTCGCCGCCTCCCGCTGAGAGCACTCGAACCACACCGACTTGCCCACGCCGTCGGGGCGCGCCTCGACGCCCCAGCGGTCGGTGACGGCGTCGACCAGCCGCAGCCCCCGCCCGCCCTCGTCCAGCACCTCCCTCACGGCCGGGCGGGGCAGCCGGGGGCAGGCGTCCGCGACCTCGACACGGACGCCCCCGGCGGGCAGCAGGAAGATGAGGGTCCGGCAGCGGCGCCCGGGAACGTGGCGTACGACGTTGGCGATCAGCTCGGTCAGGGCGAGTTCCGCCGCGTCCGCCACGTCGAGCAGGCCCCAGCCGGTGAGGTACAGCCGCAGGACCCGGCGCAGATGGCGTGCGGAGTGCTCGCCCATGGCGAGTTCGGCACGGTAGGCCGCGGCCTCCGCGTCACCGGTCCGGGTACGGGATACGTGATTCATGTCACCAGAGTGCCGTGTTCCGGTTACTCTCGGCTACGACCTGGAGGCGGTACCGACCGCCCGTGTGATGCGGGAGCGTCGTGGCGACCGGTCCGAACCCCTGACGAGCGCGGCTGGCGTAAGTCCGGCTACGGCGGAAGCACCGGCGGTGAGTGCGTGGAGGTGGCCGACGGCCGCGCCGCCTCCGTCCCCGTCCGCGACAGCAGGGAGCCGGCCGGCCCGTGCTCGCCCTGGGCACCGACGCCAGGCAGTCCTTCGCGGACGGGCTGCGCCGACCCGGCGCGAAGTCGGTGTGGCCCGCCGTGCGCCCCGATGCTCCTCGAACTCCCGCACCGGGCTGCGCCGTTGGCCGGCCTTCCGCAGGAACGGCGCGACGCTCCCAAGGACCTGTTCCCACAGGCGATGGCCCGTTCCCGCCGGTCACGCCCCACGGGCCTCCCGTGATCGCGCTCCGATAGGTTCGGCCCCTATGCGATCACGTGATTACGACCTCGACTTCCGGGACCGGGCGGGCAGGACGCGGACCAAGGGCCTGGTGCTGCTGTGCCTGGCCGCGCTCCTCTGGGTCTGGACCGCTGTGCTGCTGACGATGCCGTACCAGGCGGACACCGGGCGCGACGGCGATACCGCCAGCTGCGGCGCCCGGCTGTTCACGGAGCGGGGGACGGCCAACACCGGTGGGTCTGGCAGGGAGTCCTGCCAGAAGGAACGCGACTGGCCGAAGGTCCTCGCCGTCCTCGGCGCCTCCATACCCGTCTCGGTCGTCGGCGGGTCGCTCTTCACCATCGGCACGGTGACGCGCCGGATGAGCGCCCACGGCGAGGCCATGCGCGAACTCGACAAGCTGACGGCCGGCCGCGAGGACTGAGGGCCCGCGGCCGGGCCGCCCGGACGGTCAGAGCCAGACGGTGGCCAGCCAGGCGGCCACCGCGGCCAGCACCAGAAGGACGATGTTGAGGCCGATCACGCCCGTCTCGCCGCGCGACAGGTGCAGCGCCAGGCCGCCCACCTGCACCAGGGCCAGGCCGATCGCCGCCGCGACGGCGAGCGCGACCGCGATGCCGGTGAGGGGCGGCAGGACGAGGCCGAGCGCGCCGAGCACCTCCAGGGCGCCGATGGCCCGGACGGCCGACATGGGCACCTGGTCCACCCAGCCCATCATCGGCCTGAGTTCCGCCTGGCTCTGGAGGACCTTCCTGCCCCCCGAGTAGACGTAGAGCAGGGCCAGCAGCGCGGCGACGATCCAGTACGCGACCTGCATGACGGCAGACCTCCCGTTAGTTACGAACCGTAAGTTGCCCCATCATGAGTCAGTGTCGGGAGGCCTGCAAAAGGCACACGGATGTGAGCAACGCACAAGGAGCTGTCATGGAGCAGTACGAACACACCTGCATGATCCGGGGGGACGGCGGCCGGGCGATCCGGGCGATCCTGGACCGGATCTGCGACAAGTGGACGATGCTGATCGTGGCGACGCTGGACGAGGGGCGCATGCGCTTCTCCCACCTGCACCAGCACATCCCGGGCATCTCGCAGCGGATGCTCACGCTGACCCTGCGCAACCTCGAACGGGACGGCCTCGTCTCCCGCACCGTCTACGCCGAGGTCCCGCCCCGGGTCGAGTACGCGCTCACCGCTCGGGGGAAGAGCCTCATCCCGCCCGCCCTGGCACTCGCCCGCTGGGCCATCGAGCACAACGGCCCGATCCAGTCCAGCAGGACCGCCTACGACGCCGGGAAGGCCTGACCGCCCTCTCCCGCCGGGTGCCGGTCAGCCGTCCGGCACCCGGCGGGAGGCCGCCCCGCCCCCGATGCCGGGGTCCCGGGCGGGACTTCGCCGCCGCCGGGCCCGCGGGCGGCGGCGCCGTACACGGAGAACCGGTGTCCGCCGCGTGCGGCGGGGCGACCGGCGCTCACACCGCCGAGAGCTCCCACATCAGCACCTCGACACTCCCCAGGGCCACCAGCTCCAGGCCGCGGGGCTCCGTGATCCGCGCCGAGTCACCCTCACCCAGCTCCTCGCCGCCCAGGCGCACCTCGCCCCGCACGACGTGGACGTAGACACCGGCGGCGTCCGGCACGGCACTGCGCCCGCCCTCGGACAGCCGCCGCACATGGAGCATCGCGCCCGCCTCGGGGAGGGCGTACGGGGTGGAGTCGGCTATCCCGGCGACATGCGTGTACGAGGGCTCCCCGCCGGGCCGCAGGGGCGCCAGCCACATCTGAATGAACGTCAGCGGGCTTTCCCCGTCGTTGCGTTCGACGTGCCGCACCCCGGCGGCCGAGCTGAGGTGCTGGACGTCCCCGGCCCGTACGACGCCGGAGTGCGAGGCCGAGTCCCGGTGGGTGAGCTCGCCCTCCACCACCCAGGTGACGATCTCGGTGTGGCTGTGCGGATGCTCGTCGAAGCCGGCGCCCGGGGCGAGACGCTCCTCGTTGCAGGCCAGGACCGGACCGAATCGCAGATTGTCCGGGTCGTAGAACCGCCCGAAGGAGAAAGCGTGCAGGGTCTCGATGCCCGCGGAGCCACCCGTGGCGGGGTCACCGCCGCGGAAGCGGTCGCCGGAGCGGCGTACGTCCATCACCACCCCAAGGTATCCCCGCAGGCCGGGCCCCCGCCCCACCTCTCCGGGCACCTGTCCCGATAAGGCAGTCTTGTGTGCGTGCCCCGACACGATCCTGAACAGCCCGCCAAGCATGACCCCCACCTCCACGCCGCGACGCTGAAACGGCTGGAGCAGTCCTCCGGCCGGCTGGCCGCCAACGCCATCGCCCGCATGGACGAGACGCTGCCGTGGTACCGGGCGATGCCCCCGGAGAACCGGTCCTGGATCGGCCTGGTCGCCCAGGCCGGTATCGCCGCGTTCACCGAGTGGTTCCGGCACCCGGAGACGCCGCAGGCGATCTCCACCGACGTCTTCGGCACGGCTCCGCGCGAACTGACCCGGGCCATCACCCTGCGCCAGACCGTCGAGATGGTGCGTACGACGATCGAGGTCATGGAGGCCGCGATCGAGGAGGTCGCCGCGCCCGGCGACGAGTCGGTGCTGCGCGAGGCCCTGCTCGTCTACGCCCGTGAGATCGCCTTCGCGACCGCCCAGGTCTACGCGCAGGCCGCCGAGGCCCGCGGCGCGTGGGACGCCCGGCTGGAGTCGCTCGTGGTGAACGCGGTGCTGTCCGGCGAGGCGGACGAGGGAGCCGTGTCACGGGCCGCCGCGCTGGGCTGGAACTCCCCCGAGCACGTGTGCGTCATCCTCGGCACGGCCCCGGACGGCGACAGCGAGCTCACCGTGGAGGCCATCCGGCGGGCGGCCAGGCACGCCAAGCTCCAGGTCCTGACCGGGGTGCTCGGGCACCGCCTGGTCGTGATCGCGGGGGGCAGCGACAATCCGCTGAACGTGGCGAAGTCGCTGATCGGCCCGTACGCGGCCGGTCCCGTCGTCGCCGGACCCGTGGTGCCCGACCTCCTCGCCGCGACCCGGTCCGCGCAGGCGGCGGCGGCCGGTCTCAAGGCGTGCTCGGCGTGGCAGGACGCTCCGAGGCCCGTCCTGTCGGACGATCTCCTTCCTGAGCGTGCGATGGCCGGCGACCCCGCCGCGCGCGATCAGCTGGTGGAGGAGATCTACAGACCGCTCGAAGAAGCGGGTTCGGCACTTCTGGAGACGCTGAGTGTCTATCTGGAGCAGGCGAGCAGTCTCGAAGGCGCGGCGCGCATGCTGTTCGTGCACCCCAATACCGTGCGCTACCGGCTTCGACGTGTGACCGACGTCACCGGCTGGTCACCCTCCGACGTCCGGTCCGCGTTCACGCTGCGGATCGCCCTCATCCTGGGGCGCTTGGTCGCCGGAGACACTCAGTCCTAGACTTTTGTCGAACTTCAACAATTCCCCTGACGGTTCTTCGTCCTTGTCCCCACGGGCGTCCGGGGCCGTCCACAAGAGAGAGTGTGAGGGTGCTCGTACTCGTCGCTCCCGGCCAAGGCGCTCAGACGCCCGGCTTCCTGACTCCCTGGCTCGAACTCCCCGGTGCCGCAGACCGCATCGCGGGCTGGTCCGACGCCATCGGGCTCGACCTTGCCCACTACGGCACGAAGGCCGACGCGGACGAGATCCGCGACACGGCGGTGGCACAGCCGCTGCTGGTCGCCGCGGGTCTCCTGTCCGCCTCCGCACTGGACGCCTCGCCCGGCGTCGTCGCGGGACACAGCGTCGGTGAGATCACCGCCGCCGTGCTCGCCGGCGTCCTCGGCGACGAGGAGGCGCTCCGCCTCGTACGCACCCGGGGGCTCGGCATGGCCGAGGCCGCCGCGCTCACCGAGACCGGCATGGCCGCGCTCCTCGGCGGAGAACCGGACGTCACGGTCCCGCACCTGGAGAAGCTGGGGCTCACCCCGGCCAACGTCAACGGCGGCGGGCAGATCGTCGCCGCCGGCACCGCGGCCCAGATCGCCGCGCTGATCGAGGACAAGCCCGAAGGCGTGCGCCGTGTGGTGCCGCTCAAGGTGGCGGGCGCCTTCCACACGCACCACATGGCTCCGGCCGTGGACAAGCTGCGTGCCGCCGCCACCGCCCTGACGGTCTCCGACCCGAAGGTGACGTACGTGTCGAACGCCGACGGAAAGACGGTCGCCACGGGCGACGAGGTCATCTCGCGGCTCGTCGGCCAGGTCGCCAACCCGGTCCGCTGGGATCTGTGCATGGAGACCTTCGCCGAGCTGGGTGTCACCGCCCTCATCGAGGCGGCGCCCGGCGGGACCCTGGTCGGGCTCGCCAAGCGCGCGCTGCCCGGCGTGAAGACCCTCGCGCTCAAGACCCCCGACGACCTCGACGCTGCCCGCGCGCTCATCTCCGAGCACGCGGACGCCTAAGGAGCCCGAGAGCATGTCGAAGATCAAGCCCAGCAAGGGCGCCCCGTACGCACGGATCATGGGTGTCGGCGGCTACCGCCCCACCCGTGTCGTGCCCAACGAGGTGATCCTCGAGACGATCGACTCCTCCGACGAGTGGATCCGCTCCCGCTCCGGTATCGCGACCCGGCACTGGGCCTCCGACGAGGAGACCGTGTCCATGATGTCGGTGGAGGCCTCCGGCAAGGCGATCGCGGACGCCGGGATCACTCCCGAGCAGATCGGCGGAGTCATCGTCTCCACCGTCTCGCACTTCAAGCAGACGCCCGCCGTCGCGACCGACATCGCGCACCGGATCGGCGCGGGCAAGCCCGCCGCCTTCGACATCTCGGCCGGCTGCGCGGGCTTCGGCTACGGCCTCACCCTCGCCAAGGGCATGATCGTCGAGGGCTCCGCCGAGTACGTGCTCGTCATCGGTGTCGAGCGGCTCAGCGACCTCACCGACCTGGAGGACCGCGCGACGGCCTTCCTCTTCGGCGACGGCGCCGGCGCGGTCGTCGTCGGCCCCTCCCAGGACCCGGCCATCGGCCCCACGGTCTGGGGTTCCGAGGGCGACAAGTCCGAGACGATCAAGCAGACCGTGGCGTGGAACGACTTCCACATCGGCGACGTCTCGAACCTGCCGCTCAACGAGCGCGGCGAGGTCAAGTTCCCGGCCATCACGCAGGAGGGCCAGGCGGTCTTCCGCTGGGCCGTCTTCGAGATGGCGAAGGTCGCCCAGCAGGCGCTGGAAGCGGCCGGGATCTCCCCCGAGGACCTGGATGTCTTCATTCCGCACCAGGCGAACATGCGGATCATCGACTCGATGGTGAAGACGCTCAAGCTGCCGGAGCACGTCACGGTCGCCCGTGACGTGGAAACCACCGGCAACACGTCGGCCGCCTCGATCCCGCTCGCGATGGAGCGGCTTCTGGCGACCGGTCAGGCCAAGAGCGGCGACACGGCGCTCATCATCGGCTTCGGGGCGGGTCTCGTCTACGCCGCGACGGTCGTTACCCTCCCCTAGGCACACCGGACCTTTCGGTCCGCACGCCCGAACCCTGCAGAAACACATCGAAGGAGCGCCAACATGGCCGCCACTCAGGAAGAGATCGTCACCGGTCTCGCCGAGATCGTCAACGAGATCGCCGGTATCCCGGTCGAGGACGTCCAGCTGGACAAGTCCTTCACCGACGACCTGGACGTCGACTCGCTGTCCATGGTCGAGGTCGTCGTCGCCGCCGAAGAGCGCTTCGACGTCAAGATCCCGGACGAGGACGTCAAGAACCTCAAGACGGTCGGCGACGCCGCCGAGTACATCCTGAAGCACCAGGGCTGATCCCAGCCCGTCCCGTGTGTCGCCACCCGGCGGTGGCGCCGCTGATTCACGACCCTCTACACGTGGAGAAGATTTTCCAGTGAGCCCGACCAATCGCACCGTGGTCGTCACCGGTATCGGCGCAACCACTCCGCTGGGTGGCGACTCCGCATCGACCTGGGAAGGTCTGATGGCCGGCCGTTCCGGCGTCAAGCCTCTCGAGGGCGAACGTTTCGCCGAACTGCCCGTACGGATCGCCGCCCTCGCGGCCGTCGATCCCGGCGACGTACTGCCCAGGCCCCTCGCCCGCAAGCTGGACCGCTCGGCGCAGTTCGCGCTGATCGCCGCCCGCGAGGCGTGGGCGGACGCGGGCTTCACCGGCAAGGCCGGTGAGGACGAGAAGATCCGCCCCGAGCGTCTGGGCTCGGTCATCGCCTCCGGCATCGGCGGCGTGATCACCCTGCTCGACCAGTACGACGTGCTGAAGGAGAAGGGCGTACGCCGCGTCTCCCCGCACACCGTTCCCATGCTCATGCCCAACGGCCCGGCGGCCAACGTCGGCCTGGAGGTCAACGCCCAGGCCGGTGTCCACACCCCGGTCTCCGCCTGCGCGTCGGGCGCCGAGGCCATCGGCTACGCCGTCGAGATGATCCGCACCGGCCGCGCCGACGTGGTCGTCGCCGGCGGCACCGAGGCGGCCATCCACCCGCTGCCGATCGCGGCGTTCGCCAACATGATGGCGATGTCCAAGAGCAACGACGAGCCCGAGAAGGCCTCGCGCCCCTACGACACGGCCCGTGACGGCTTCGTCCTCGGCGAGGGCGCGGGTGTCGTGGTCCTGGAGTCCGCGGAGCACGCGGCCGCGCGCGGCGCCAGGGTCTACTGCGAGGTGCTGGGGCAGGGCCTGTCCGCCGACGCCCACCACATCGCGCAGCCCGAGCCCACCGGGCGCGGCATCGCCACGGCCATGCAGAACCTGCTGGACGCGACGGATCTCAAGCCGTCGGAGGTCGTGCACCTGAACGCGCACGCCACGTCCACGCCGCAGGGTGACCTCGCGGAGATCAAGGCGCTGCGCGCGGTGCTGGGCGACGACCTCGACCATGTCGCGATCTCCGCCACGAAGTCCATGACGGGTCACCTGCTCGGTGGCGCGGGCGGTATCGAGACCGTGGCGACCGTGCTGGCGCTGCACCACCGCCTGGCCCCGCCGACCATCAACATCGACGAACTCGACGAGGCCATCGACGCGGATGTCGTGCGCGGTGAGCCGCGGGCGCTGCCGGAGGGGTCGATCGCCGCGATCAACAACTCGTTCGGCTTCGGCGGCCACAACGTGGTGCTGGCGTTCCGCTCGGTCTGACCGGCCCGGATCCGCCGCGAGGCCCGCTTCCCAGGACGGGAGGCGGGCCTCTGGCATGCGGCGCGGCGGCCGACGGGGGGTTCCGGCGCCCCGGCGGACGTCCGGAGAGCCGGGGCGGGGGTACGCGCCCTCGGAGGGCGTCCCGAAGGCAGGGGCAATCGTTTCTTCTGAGCGGGGGGCGCACACCCCGAACGGGGTCCCGCGGTTACACCACCTGGTGGAGCCAGCGGACCGGGGCGCCCTCTCCCGCGTGCCGGAAGGACTCCAGCTCGTCGTCCCAGGGCTTGCCGAGGAGCTTGGCGACCTCGGCCTCCAGATCGGTCTCCCCGCGCAGGGAGCGCGCCAGTGCGGCCCGCAGCCGGTCCTCGGGGACCAGGATGTCGCCGTGCATGCCGGTGACCGCGTGGAAGATGCCGAGGCCGGGCGTGGAGCTGTAGCGCTCCCCCTCGGCCGTGGGGCAGGGTTCCGCGGTCACCTCGAAGCGCAGCAGATCCCAGCCGCGAAGGGCCGAGGCCAGCTCCGAGGCCGTGCCGACGCGGCCCTTCCAGCTGAATTCGCACCGCCAGGTGCCGGGCGCGGCCGGCTGTCTGACCCAGTCGAGCTGGACCCTCACACCGAGCACACCCGCTACCGCCCACTCGACGTGCGGGCACAGCGCGCGCGGTGCGGAGTGGACGTACAGGACTCCACGTGTCGTCACCGGGACCTCCAGTGTGGGTCGAGGTTCGCCTTCCTCAGCGGCCTCGCGCCCGTACCGTCTCTTCCCGGCCGGATCCCGAGGTTGTCATCAGTAAACAGCATCGGGAGTTAATCTCCAGAAAAGGGACAGTATGTGACGTGAGATAACTTACCGGGCCCGCCGATGCGTGCGCGGGCCGGTCGGCGCCTCTGGTTCGACGGGGAAAAGCTACCGTGCGCCGGGGCCGGCTGTGTGACGTACGGTCGGTCCCGGGCCCGTGATTCGCTCTCCTTTCACCCGCGAGGGCACGGGGGCCCGCCACCTGGGACCAGTGGATGTGCCAGGGGCACCATCACCCGTGCGGCGGGAGGGAAAAAGGGATGCCTGAGCACCGGACACGCCGCCGCGTCCGGGGCGCGGCGGCCGCTCTGGCGGCGGTCGCGCTCGCCGGCGCGGCCCTCACCGGCTGCACCTCCGGCACGGACGCGGCACCGGGGAGGACCGGGAGCGCGCCGAGCCCCTCGCCGACGCCGCTGTGGAACGCGAGTCCGGGCTCCGTCGCGGCCGTCGGGGATTCCATCACCCGGGGCTTCGACGCCTGCTCGGTGCTGGCCGACTGCCCCGAGGTGTCCTGGGCGACCGGGACCGACGACGGGGTGCGCAGCCTCGCCGTGCGCCTCCTGGGCGCGTCGAGGGCCGCCTCGCACAGCTGGAACCACGCCGAGTCGGGCGCCCGGATCGCGCAGCTCCCGGAGCAGATGGCGCTGGCCGCGAAGGACCGGCCGGAGCTGGTCACGGTGATGATCGGCGCGAACGACGCCTGCCGGGACTCGGTGCCGCTCATGACTCCGGTGAAGGACTTCCGGGCCTCCTTCGAGGCGTCGATGCGGCAGCTGCGGTCCGCCGCCCCGAAGGCGCAGGTGTACGTGTCGAGCGTGCCGGACCTCAAGCGGCTCTGGTCGACCGGGCGTGAGAACCCGCTGGGCAAGCAGATCTGGAAGCTGGGGATCTGCCGGTCGATGCTGGGCGACGCGGACGACATGGGGCCCGCGGCCATCGCCCGCCGCGACGCGGTGCGGGAGCGGGTCGTCGCGTACAACGGGGTGCTGCGGGACGTCTGCGCGCGGGACGAGCGCTGCCGCTACGACGGCGGGGCGGTGTTCGACTACCGGTTCACCGGTGAGCAGCTGAGCGAGTGGGACTGGTTCCACCCGGGCAGGAACGGCCAGGCCAGGCTGGCGGAGATCGCTTACCGCGCGGTCACGGCGGCGGGGCCCCCGGCGTAGAGTTCTTGATCATGACGACGGGTTCAGCGGTACACGGCGAAGACTTCTCCACCCTCACGGACGGCACGCCGGTGCGGCGCTGGACCCTGGAGCGCGCGGGCACCCGGGTGCGCGTGCTGACGTACGGCGCCGTGGTGCAGTCCGTCGCGGTGCCCGGCAGGAACGGCACCCGGGCGGAGGTGGCCCTGGGGCTGCCGGACGTCAAGGGGTACGAGACCTGCCCCGGCCCGTACTTCGGCGCGGTGGTCGGCCGGTACGCGAACCGGATCGGGGGCGGCTCCTTCGTCCTGGACGGGCGGACGCACCGGGTGACGCGGAACGAGGGCCGCAACAGCCTGCACGGCGGTGAGCGCGGCTTCGACAAGCGGGTGTGGGCCGCCGAGGAGGTGCCGGACGGGGTGCGGCTCTCCCTGACCGCCGAGGACGGCGAGGAGGGCTTCCCGGGGCGGCTGGAGGTGTCGGTGACGTACACCCTGGACGAGGACGGCGCGCTGCGGATCGCCTACCGGGCCACGACGGACGCGCCGACCGTGGTGAACCTGACGAACCACTCGTACTGGAACCTGGCCGGGGCGGACAGCGGCAGCGCGCTCGGCCACGAACTGCGGCTCGCGGCCGGGCGGATCACCCCGGCGGACGGGGAGTCGATCCCCACGGGCGAGTTCCTGCCGGTGGAGGGGACCCGTTTCGACTTCCGGGAGTCCCGCCCGGTGGGTCCCGGCTACGACACCAACTACGTGCTGGAGGAGACCGGCGACGAGCCGGTCGCCGAGCTGTACGACGCGGCGTCGGGGCGGCTGCTGACGGTCCGCACGACGGAGCCGGGGCTCCAGCTCTACACCGCCGACCACCTGGGCGGGGATCCGTTCGTGCCGTGCGCCGGGATCGCGCTGGAGACGCAGCACTTCCCCGACTCCCCCAACCGCCCGGAGTTCCCCGGCACGGTACTGCGGCCGGGTGAGGAGTACGCCTCCACGACGGTGTACGGATTCTCGGTGCGCTGAGCCCGGGCGGCGGGCCGTCAGTCCTTGCTCAGGGTGTACGGCGACGAGGGGGCCGGCTCCGGCAGGGGCGCGGGCGCCGTGAGTTCGCGGGCCAGCAGCGTGGCCCCGGCGACGGCGCCCGGCATGAGGAACACGGCGACGAACGGGACGACGAAGGCGAGCGCGAGCGGGACCCCGAAGCCCAGGACCATCATGCGGCGGCCCCGCAGCAGCGCGAGCCGGTCCTTGAGGACCATGCCGCGCCGCTGGAGGGCCACGGCGGTGAGCTCCTCGGAGAGGAAGTAGCCGGAGACGCAGAAGCCGAGGGCGGGGATCACGGTCTGCCCGATGACGGGGATGAAGCCGAGGGCGAAGAGCAGCACCCCGTAGAGCGCCACGCGCACGAGGATGCGGACGGAGTCGCGGGCGGAGATCCACAGCTCGCGCAGGAGCGGCAGGTCCGACCGCGGCACCTCGCCGCCCTCGGTGCGGTCGACCTCCTCGGAGAGCGACTCGTAGAACGGCTGGCCCACCAGCAGGGTCACGGCGGTGAAGGTGATGACCGCGAGGAACATCCCGAACACGAAGACCAGGGCGACCAGGGTGCCGCGCAGGAGGGCCTGCCAGGGCGAGGACCAGTCGTCGGCGAACGGGGTGGCCCAGCCGACGAAGTCGTCGGCGCCGTAGCCCAGTCCGACGAGGGCGGCGGCGTACACGACCAGGGTGATCAGCGCGGGCAGCAGACCGAAGCCGAACCACCGGCCGTGCCCGAAGGCCCAGCGCTGGCCCTTGACCAAGTAACCGAAACCCGCCCCGAGATCACTCATGGCGTCAGGGTACCCAGAGCGGCCGGCACCCGTTCGCCGGCGTCGTGGGACGGGCCCGCCCACCTGCGCGTCGTCGTCGGCCGCCCGGGACCGTCCGCCTCCCGGCAGCCGCACGCTCCCCGTCCCGGGCCTTCTCCCGCCCACGGGTGCCGGCCGGTCCTACGCGAACCATTGACACGTCCCCCGGGGCGTCATTAACGTCACGCCAGCATTTCGAACGAGCGACGAAATACCGAACACGTCGAGAGGCAACACCCGTGCGCATCACCGGAATCAGTACGCACGTCGTCGGCACGCCGTGGCGCAACCTCACCTACGTCCAGGTCCACACCGACGAGGGGCTCACCGGGGTCGGCGAGACCCGGATGCTGGGGCGCACGGACGCGCTGCTCGGCTATCTGCGGGAGGCGTCGGCCAACCACATCACGGGATCCGACCCGTTCGCGATCGAGGACCTCGTCCGCCGGATGAAGTACGGCGACTACGGGCGGGCCGGGGAGATCGTGATGTCCGGCATCGCGGTCGTCGAGATGGCCTGCTGGGACATCAAGGGCAAGGCGCTCGGCGTCCCCGTGTGGCAGCTGCTCGGCGGGAAGGTCACCGACCGGGTCAAGGCGTACGCGAACGGCTGGTACACCACCGAGCGCACCCCGGAGGCCTACCACGAGGCGGCGCAGGGGGTCGTGGCGCGCGGTTACCGCGCCCTGAAGATCGACCCGTTCGGTACGGGGCACTTCGAGCTGGGCCAGGAGGAGACGCGTTACGCCGTGTCCCTCATCGAGGCCGTGCGGGACGCCATCGGCCCCGACACCGAGCTGATGCTGGAGATGCACGGGCGGTTCAGCCCCTCGACGGCCGTGCGGATCGCCCGGGAGATGGCCCCCTTCCGGCCGGCCTGGCTGGAGGAGCCGGTGCCGCCGGAGAACCTCAAGGCGCTGAGCAAGGTCGCGGAGAAGGTGGACCTGCCGATCGCGACCGGTGAACGCATCCACGACCGGATCGAGTTCCGCGAGCTCTTCGAGTCGCAGGCCGCCGACATCATCCAGCCGGACGTCGGCCACATCGGCGGCATCCTGGAGACCCGCAAGCTCGCGGCGACCGCGGAGACGCACTACACGCTGATCGCCCCGCACAACGTGGGCGGCCCGGTGCTGACCGCGGCCAGCCTCCAGGTCGCCGGGTGCACCCCCAACTTCAAGATCCTGGAACACTTCAACGACTTCGCGGACGCCGACATCAAGAAGGTCGTCAAGGGCGCCCCGGCCGTCGACCCCGCGACCGGCTGCTTCGAGCTCTCGGACGCACCCGGGCTCGGCGTGGAGCTGGACGTGGACGCGGCGGCCGAGTTCCCGCAGCAGCAGGCGCGGTTCGACCTGTGGGCGGACGGCTGGGAGAAGAGGCAGCCCAAGTGAGCCCCCTCTCCCGCTCGCTGACCGTCGAGCGCCCCGGCAGCCACCGGCTGACCGCGGGCCCGCTCCCGGAGCCGGGCCCCGGCGAGGTCAGGGTGCGGGTCGCCGCCGCCGGGATCTGCATGAGCGACCGCGAGGTGTACGACGGCCACCGCGACCCGGCCTACGTGCGCTACCCCGTGGTACCGGGGCACGAGTGGTCGGGGACCGTGGACGCCGTGGGCGAGGGCGTCGACCCCGCGCTGACCGGACGGCGTACGGTCGCCGAGGGCTTCCGGGCGTGCGGGCGCTGCGAGCGGTGCAGGTACGGGGAGACCTCCCTGTGCACGGCGGGGTACGACGAGACGGGCTTCACCCGGCCCGGCGCGTTCGCCGACCATCTGGTGGTCCCCGCCCGGCTGCTGCACCCGCTGGCCGACGACGCCGACCTGCGGGCGGCGGCCCTGCTGGAGCCCGCCGCGGTGATCGCGGCGGCGGTACGGGCCGGGGCGCCCGAGCCCGGTGAGCGGATCGCCGTGCTCGGGGCGGGCACGCTCGGCCTGCTCGCGGTGCAGTTCCTGGCGGCGGTGTCGCCGGCGGAGCTCACCGCGATCGACCCCCGGGAGGGACGGGCCGCCCAGGCCCTTCGGTTCGGCGCGGCCGAGGCGCGGACCCCCGGGGAGGCCGAGGAGGTGCGCGGCCGCTACGACCTGGTCGTGGAGACGGCCGGAGCGCCGTCGACCGCGGCGGACGCGTGCCTGCTGGCGCGTCGCGGCGGGCGGGTGGTGCTGACCGGGATGTTCACCCCGGGCGCCACCGGCATCGACCCGGTGCACCTGTCGCTGAGCCAGCTCACCGTGCGCAGCGTCTTCGGGGCGTCCTCGTCGGCCTGGTCCCACGCGGTGCGGGCGTTCACGGCCGGGCTGCTCGACCCGGCGCCGCTGATCACCCACGAGTTCCCGCTGGAGCGGTTCGCCGAGGCCGTGGCGCTGGTGGGGTCCGGGGACCCGGAGACGGGGAAGGTGCTGCTGCGGCCGTGACGGGCCGGCCCTGACCCGTACCCGGTCCGGCGGCGTCCTGACCGCCTTCGTACCGGCTCACCCCCAAAGATCCGAACTTCGTCCGAAATACCGAACATGAAGGACCAGTCGTGAACGACGCCCCTGTCTCTTCCCCCGGTAGCGCCGGCCCCCGCCGCCCCGGTGAGGCCGCGCTCACCGCGCTCGGCCTCGGCGCGGCCCCCCTGTCCCCGGCGGACGCCTCGCCGCACTCCTTCCCCGGCGGGGGGAGCTGGCGCACCGAGGTGCCGTCCGTGGAGGGTCCCGAGGCCCTCGGCGTCGTGCTCGAGGAGTCCGCGCGGCTCGGCGTGCCGGTCCACCGGGTCAGTCAGGGCAGCGGCATCTGGATGCTGACCGACGCGGAGATCACGGAGATGGTCGAGGCCTGCGCCGGACGGGACATCGAGCTCTGCCTGTTCACGGGGCCGCGCGGCACCTGGGACACCGGCGCGTCGGTCCGTACGGACTCGGGCGGCGCGGGGCTGCGCTCCCGTGGCCACGACGCCCTGGCCGGCTGTGTCGAGGACGCGCTGCGCGCCACCGCGCTCGGGGTGAAGTGCCTGCTCGTGGCCGACGAGGGGGTGCTGTGGACCCTGCACCGGCTGCGCGCGCAGGGCACCCTGCCCGCCGACACCACCTTCAAGGTCTCGGCGCTCATCGGGCCGGTGAACCCGGCCTCGTACGCCGTGTTCGAGCAGCTCGGCGCCGACTCGATCAACATCCCGTCCGACCTGACGCTGGCTCAGTTCACCGAGATCCGAAGGGTGTCGCGGGCTCCGATGGACCTCTACATCGAGGCTCCGGACGATCTCGGCGGCTATGTCCGGATGTACGAGGTGGCCGAACTGATCCGGCGCGGGGCGCCGCTGTACCTGAAGTTCGGGCTCGCCAAGGCGCCCGGGATCTATCCGTACGGACAGCACCTGCGGGATCTGGCGCTGTCCACCGCCAGGGAGCGGGTGCGGCGCGGACGGCTCGCGCTGGACCTGCTCGCACGGCACGGGGCCGACGGGGGCATGGCCCCGCTCGGCTCCCGACTGCCGGGCCCGCTCAACCGGTTCGCGATCTCGTCATAACGTTCCGGAAAAGTTTCACACAAAAGAAGACAGGGACGCGCACAATCCCACACACCTGTTCTCGGTCGATCAGCCCGTAGCTCCCCGGGCGTACCGGCACCACCGGACCGGGACCTGACCCCCATCAAGGATGATGACTATGCGCAACCGCAGAGCCGCACTCGCCGCCATAGCCTCCGCCGCCTCCCTCGCCCTCGCGCTGACCGCCTGCGGCCAGAACGCCGAGGGCGGCAGCGACGAGGACAAGGGTGGCTCCGACGGCGCCACCGTCGGCGTCGCGATGCCGACCAAGTCCTCCGAGCGCTGGATATCCGACGGCGCCAACGTCGTGAAGGAACTGAAGTCCAAGGGCTACAAGACCAAGCTCGTCTACGGCGAGGACGACCCGGACCAGCAGGTCTCGCAGATCGAGAACATGATCACGCAGGGCGTGGACGCCCTGATCGTCGCCGCGATCGACAACAAGTCGCTCAACAACGTGCTCCAGCAGGCCAAGGACGCCGACATCCCGGTGATCTCCTACGACCGGCTGATCCTCGGCACGGAGAACGTCGACTACTACGCCTCGTTCGACAACGAGAAGGTCGGCGAGCTGCAGGGCACGTACATCGTGGACAAGCTCGGCCTGGAGGACGGCAAGAAGGGCCCCTTCAGCATCGAGCTGTTCGCCGGCTCCAACGACGACAACAACACGAAGTACTTCTTCCAGGGCGCGATGAACGTCCTCAAGCCGTACGTGGACAAGGGCGAGCTGGTCGTCCGCTCCAAGCAGACCGCCCTCAACCAGGTCACCACCCTGCGCTGGGACGGCGGGACCGCCCAGAAGCGCATGGACGACCTGCTGACGTCGAGCTACCGCAGCGCCCGGGTCGACGCCGTGCTCTCCCCGTACGACGGCATCTCCATCGGCATCCTCTCCGCCCTGAAGTCGGACGGCTACGGCACCAAGGCCAAGCCGATGCCGGTCGTGACGGGCCAGGACGCCGAGGTCGCCTCGGTGAAGTCGATCGTCACGGGTGAGCAGACGCAGACCGTCTACAAGGACCTGCGCCAGCTCGCCAAGGTCGCCTCGAACATGGTCGACGCGGTCCTGAACGACAAGAAGCCCGAGGTCAACGACACCAAGTCGTACGACAACGGCGCCAAGGTCGTCCCCGCCTTCCTGCTCCAGCCGGTCAGCGTCGACAAGGCCAACTACAAGGAAGTCCTCATCGACGGCGGCTACTACACCGAGAACGACCTCAAGTAACCGGGCGAGACCAAGGATTGGAAGGCAAGACCATGGCGGGACCCGTCCTGGAAATGCGCTCGATCGTCAAGACCTTTCCCGGTGTCAAAGCGCTTTCGGACGTCTCACTGACCGTCCGTCAGGGCGAGGTCCACGCCATCTGCGGGGAGAACGGCGCCGGCAAGTCGACCCTGATGAAGGTGCTGTCCGGCGTCCATCCGCACGGCAGCTACGAGGGGGACGTCCTCTTCGAGGAGGAGACCTGCCGGTTCAAGGACATCCGGGCGAGCGAGCAGCACGGCATCGTGATCATCCACCAGGAGCTGGCGCTGGTGCCGTACCTGTCCATCGCGGAGAACATCTTCCTCGGCAACGAACACGCCAGGCGCGGACTGATCAACTGGAACGACACCCTCAGGCACGCCGGTGAACTGCTGCGCCGCGTCGGTCTCGACGAGCACCCGGAGACCCGCGTCGCCGACATCGGCGTGGGCAAGCAGCAGCTGGTGGAGATCGCCAAGGCCCTGTCGAAGAAGGTGAAGCTGCTCATCCTCGACGAGCCGACGGCCGCGCTCAACGACGAGGACAGCGGCAAACTGCTCGACCTGATCCTTCAGCTGAAGGAACAGGGCATGACCTCGATCATCATCTCGCACAAGCTGAACGAGATCCGCCGGGTGGCCGACTCGGTCACGATCATCCGCGACGGACGCTCCATCGAGACGCTCGACGTGAAGGCGGCGGAGACGACCGAGGACCGGATCATCAGCGGGATGGTCGGCCGCGACCTGGAGAACCGCTTCCCCGACCGGACCCCGCACCACCCGGAGGAGGGTTCCGCACCCGCCCTGGAGATCCGCAACTGGACGGTGCACCATCCCATCGACCAGCAGCGCAAGGTCGTCGACGACGTCTCGATCGAGGTGCGCCGCGGCGAGATCGTCGGTATCGCCGGGCTCATGGGCGCCGGCCGCACCGAGCTGGCGATGAGCGTCTTCGGCCGCTCCTACGGCCGCTACGCGGGCGGCACCGTGCTCAAGGACGGCGCCGAGATCCGCACGAAGACCGTCCCGGAGGCGGTCGGGCACGGCATCGCGTACGCCACCGAGGACCGCAAGCACTACGGCCTCAACCTCATCGACACCATCAACCGGAACATCTCGCTGACGGCCCTGGGCAAGGTCGCCAGGCGGGGTGTGGTCGACGAGCACGGCGAACGCCAGGTCGCCGAGGGCTTCCGCACGTCCATGAACATCAAGGCGCCGACCGTCTTCGAGCCGGTGGGAAAGCTGTCCGGCGGCAACCAGCAGAAGGTCGTCCTCAGCAAGTGGATCTTCGCGGGTCCCGAGGTGCTGATCCTGGACGAGCCCACGCGCGGCATCGACGTGGGCGCCAAGTACGAGATCTACACGGTCATCGACCAGCTGGCCGCCCAGGGCAAGGCGGTCGTCTTCATTTCCTCCGAACTGCCGGAGCTGCTCGGCATGTGCGACCGCATCTACACGATGGCCGCGGGACGGCTGACGGGTGAGTTCTCGCGGGCCGAGGCCTCGCAGGAAGCGCTGATGCGTCAGATGACGAAGGACAAAGAGGTAACCCGATGAGCACGGACGTGACCGACAGGACCCCGGCCCCCGCGCCGCCCGGCAAGGAGGGGTCCGGCGACGGCCTGCTGCAGCTGATGCTCGGCGGGATGCGCCGGAACATGCGCCAGTACGGCATGCTGATGGCCCTCGGCCTGATCGTGGTGCTGTTCGCGGTGTGGACGGACGGCGACCTGCTGCTGCCGCGCAACGTCTCCAACCTGGTGCTGCAGAACAGCTACATCCTGATCCTCGCGATCGGCATGATGCTCGTCATCATCGCGGGCCACATCGACCTGTCGGTCGGCTCGCTGACCGCGTTCATCGGCGCGATGGCCGCCGTGCTGATGGTCGAACACCACATCGCCTGGCCGCTCGCGGTGGTGCTGTGCCTGGCCATCGGCGCCGTCGCCGGCTCGGTGCAGGGGTTCTTCATCGCCTACCTCGGCATCCCGTCGTTCATCGTGACGCTGGCGGGCATGCTGCTCTTCCGCGGTCTGACGGAGATCTTCCTGAAGGGCCAGACCCTCGGCCCCTTCCCGCCGGACCTCCAGAAGATAGCCAACGGCTTCCTGCCCGAGGTCGGCCCGACCACGAACTACCACAACCTCACCCTGCTGCTGGGCCTCGCGGTGATCGTCTTCGTGGTGCTCCAGGAGGTCCGCGACCGCAAGCGGCAGCAGGAGTTCGCGCTCGACGTGCCGCCGGCCAAGCTGTTCCTGCTGAAGCTGGTCGCACTGGTCTCGGCCGTCCTGGTCGTCACGCTGCTGCTCGCCAGCTACAAGGGCGCCCCGGTCGTGCTGCTCATCCTCGGTGTGCTGGTCGTCGGCTTCGGCTACCTGATGCGCAACGCGATCATCGGCCGCCACATCTACGCCATCGGGGGCAACCTGCCCGCGGCCAAGCTGTCGGGCGTGAAGGACAAGAAGGTCACCTTCCTGGTCTTCCTGAACATGGGCATGCTGGCGGCGCTGGCCGGTCTGGTCTTCGCCGCCCGCTTCAACGCGGCCTCGCCCAAGGCGGGTCTCAACTTCGAACTGGAGGCCATCGCCGCCTCGTTCATCGGCGGTGCGTCGATGAGCGGCGGGGTCGGCACGGTCCTCGGCGCGATCATCGGCGGCCTGGTCCTGGGTGTGCTGAACAACGGCATGAACCTCGTCGGCATCGGCACCGACTGGCAGCAGGTCATCAAGGGAGCGGTGCTGCTGGCCGCCGTCGGCTTCGACGTCTGGAACAAGCGCAAGGTCGGCTCGTGACCACCGCCCGACGGGCACGCTGACCACCGCGCCCGACCGCGAACGGCGCCCTCCCCGGCACGGGGAGGGCGCCGTTCGCCGTGGTCAGGACAGCCGGATCATGTTCCAGGACAGCGGTTCCAGCACGGCCTTGAGCGTCCCGCCCACCAGCTCGGTCCCCTCGGCCGCGTGCGGGAGCACCCGCTCGGGCTCGGCGAGGGTGTTGCGGGCCTCGGGGTCGGCGTCCGCGACGACCCGGTGTTCGACGACCCGCTCCAGGCCCAGTCCGGTCAGGGCGACTTCGAGGGGCAGCGCGGCGTCCTGGCCGCGGTTGACGGCGAAGACGGTGACCGCGCCCGTCTCCGGGTCCCGTACGGCCGTGGCGTGCAGCAGGTCCGTCTCGCCGTACTTCGCCGTCCCGTAGGTGGGCGAGTCCACCCGTACGTCCAGGACCTGGCCCCGCCCGTACCGCGCGGCCTGGGCGAAGGGGAAGAAGGTGGTCTGCCGCCAGGCGGGTCCGCCGGGCTCGGTCATGATCGGGGCGATCACGTTGACCAGCTGGGCCAGGCAGGCGACGGTCACCCGGTCCGCGTGGCGCAGCAGCGCGATGAGCAGGCTGCCGAAGACGACGGCGTCGGTGACGCTGTAGTTGTCCTCCAGCAGGCGCGGCGCCTCGGGCCAGTCGAGCGGGTTCTCCGCCGTCTCCTGCTGGAAACGGCTCATGTACCAGACGTTCCACTCGTCGAAGGAGAGGTTGATCTTCTTCGTGGACTTCAGGCGCGCCCCCACGTGGTCGCAGGTCGCGACGACGCTCTCGATGAAGGACTCCATGTCCACGGCCGAGGCGAGGAAGGAGTCCCGGTCACCGTCGGTCTCCTCGTAGTAGGCGTGCAGCGAGACGTGGTCGACGAGGTCGTAGGTCTCGGCGAGCACCGTCGCCTCCCAGGCGGCGAAGGTCGGCATGGCGCGGCTGGAGGAGCCGCAGGCGACCAGCTGGACGGACGGGTCGATCTGCCGCATCGCGCGCGCGGTCTCGGCCGCGATCCGCCCGTACTCCTCGGCGGTCTTGTGGCCGGTCTGCCACGGGCCGTCCATCTCGTTGCCCAGGCACCACAGCCTGATCCCGAAGGGGTCCTTGTCGCCGTGCTCCACGCGGCGGTCGGAGAGTTCGGTGCCGGAGGGGTGGTTGGCGTACTCCTGGAGCTGGATGGCCTCCTGGACGCCTCGCGTGCCGAGGTTGACCGCGAGCATCGGTTCGGCCTGCGGGCCGATCTTCCTGAGGAAGCCGATGTACTCGGAGAGGCCGAAACGATTCGTCTCGGTGGAGCGCCAGGCGAGGTCGAGCCGGCGGGGGCGCTCGTCGGCGGGGCCGACGCTGTCCTCCCAGCGGTAGCCGGAGACGAAGTTGCCGCCGGGGTAGCGGACGGCGGTGACCCCGAGTTCGCGGACGAGGTCCAGGACGTCGGTGCGCAGCCCTGCCTCGTCGGCGCAGGGGTGGCCGGGCTCGAAGATGCCGTCGTAGACGCAGCGGCCGAGGTGCTCGACGAAGGAGCCGAAGAGGCGTGGGTCGACATCGCCGACGGTGAAGGCCGGGTCGAGTGTGAAGCGCGCGGTGCGGGTCATGACTCCCTAACTCGTTCGATATTTCGAATGCTGCTCGTAACATCGAACGGACCGTAGGGTTCAACCTCCGCGGCCGTCAATGCTTTCGCACACGCTCCTGCGGACGGGGGTGTCCGCGTACGTCCGAGGGCCGCACCCCTGTGACGGGATGCGGCCCTCGGACGTACGCGTGGAGCGGGGTCAGCCGACCGACAGCGCGACCTTGATGTTGCCCCGGGTGGCGTTCGAGTACGGGCACACCTGGTGCGCCTTCTCGACGAGCGCGAGGGCGGTGGCCGGGTCGAGGTTCGGGAGGGAGGCGCTGATCGCGACCTCCAGGCCGAAGCCGCCCGCCTCGGTCCTGCCGATGGAGACCGACGCGGTCACCGTCGAACCGGAGATGTCCGCCTTCTCCTGACGGGCCACCACGCCGAGGGCGCCCTGGAAGCAGGCGCTGTAGCCGGCCGCGAAGAGCTGCTCGGGGTTGGTCCCCGCGCCGCTGCCGCCCATCTCCTTCGGCGGGTTGACGACCACGTCGAGCTTGCCGTCGTCGCTGGAGACGCGGCCGTCACGGCCGTTCGAAGCGGTGGCGACGGCGGTGTAGGCGACGTCCACGTGCTGGATGGTCATACGGGTGATTCCTCCTGCTGATGCGCCGCGGCTCGCGCCCACGACCGCGACGGCCTGGGCCGAGCCTAGCGGGTGGCGGTGCGGCGCACCCCGCCACCCGCCGGATCACCGACGGCCCGGGCCCGCGGGCGCTCAGGCGTCCAGCGAGACGATCATCTTGCCGGTGTTCTCGCCGCGCAGCAGGCCCACGAAGGCGTCGTAGCCGTGCTCGATGCCCTCGACCTTCGTCTCGCGGTACTTGAGCTCGCCGGAGGCCAGCCAGCCGGCCACCTCCTGGACGAACTGCGGCTGGAGCGCGGAGTGGTCGCCGACGAGCATGCCCTGCAGGCGCAGCCGCTTGCCGATGACCAGCGCCAGGTTGCGCGGGGCCGGGGTGGGCTCCGTGGAGTTGTACTGGGCGATCATCCCGCAGATGGTGGCGCGGCCGTGGACGTTGAACGAGGAGATCGCCGCCTCCAGGTGTTCGCCGCCGACGTTGTCGAAGTAGACGTCGATGCCGTCGGGAGCGGCCTCGGCGAGCTGGTCGCGGACGGGGCCGTTCTTGTAGTTGAAGGCCGCGTCGAAGCCGTACTCCTCGACGAGGAGCTTGACCTTCTCGTCGGAACCGGCGGAGCCGATGACCCGGGAGGCGCCCTTGAGCCTGGCCATCTGGCCGACCTGGCTGCCGACCGCGCCGGCCGCGCCGGAGACGAAGACGGCGTCGCCCTCCTTGAAGGAGGCGACCTCGAAGAGGCCGGCGTAGGCGGTGAGCCCGGTCATGCCGAGCACGCCGAGGTAGGCGGAGAGCGGGGCCAGCGAGGCGTCGACCTTGACCGCGTGCTTCGCCGGGACGTCGGCGTACTCGCGCCAGCCCAGACCGTGCAGGACGTGGTCGCCCACGGCGAAGCCCTCGGCGTTCGAGGCGACGACCTCGCCCACCGCGCCGCCGTCCATGGGGTGGTCGAGCTTGAAGGGCGGGACGTACGACTTCACGTCGTTCATCCGGCCGCGCATGTAGGGGTCGACCGAGAAGTGGAGGTTGCGGACGAGGACGCGGCCCTCACCGGGAGCGGACACCGGCACCTCGCGCAGAGCGAAGTCCGAGGTCTCGGGCCAGCCGTGCGGGCGGGCGACGAGGTGCCATTCGCGGCTGGACGTGGGGAGTACGGACATGGGCTCGGGTTCTCCTCGGTGTCGTGCGGGGGGAGAAGCGAAAAGCTTCAGGACGTGAAACAACCATGCGTCCAGATATTTCACCTTGTCAAGTAATTCGGTACCCTGGGTGTCATGGCCACCTCGCACACGGACCCTCTCACCCTCGACGTCATCCAGCTCATCGGCGGCGTCGTGGCGCGCTACCACGAGGAGTACGACCGGGCGGCCGCCACCCACGCGCTGACCGGCGCGCAGGCCAGGGTGCTCGGGCTGCTCTCGCTGGAGCCGATGCCCATGCGCAAGGTCGCCCGGAAGCTGAAGTGCGAACCGTCCAACATCACGGGCATTGTCGACCGGCTGGAGCTCCGCGGCCTGGTGGAACGCCGCCCGGACCCGGCCGACCGGCGGGTCAAGCTCGCCGCCCCGACCGAGGAGGGACTGCGCACGGCCGGGCAGCTGCGGGACGCCCTGGACTTCGCCCGGGAGCCGCTCGCCGAGCTGTCGGAGGCGGAGCGCACCGTGCTGCGTGACCTGCTGCGCCGGATGCTCGGCGAGGACGCCGTCTGAGGGCCGTCCTACGGCCTCAGCAGAAGATCCACCATCGACAGGTCTCGGTCGGCGACGGGCTCGGGGCGGGGTCCTCCGTGGGCTCCGGGCGCGTCGGCTCCTCCGACGGCGTGCCGGGCTCCGAAGGCTCCTCGGGCGTCCGGGTCACGTCCGGATCCGACGAGGCGGAGACGGACGCGGACGCCGAGGTCTCCGCGCGGACGGGTGCCGACGGGGAGGCCCCGGACTCCTCCGCGGCGGACGGGGCGTCCGCCTCCGCGGCCGTCGCGGAGCGGGAGTCGGTGACCGGCACGACGGTGGGGGTGTCCACCGGGCCGGGGTCGTCGGGCTCCGCACCCGACGACGCGGGCGGTCCGGGCTCGGTGGCGGTGGGCGTGGCCTCGCTCACGTACTCCGAGGCACCGCTGTCACCCCCGGGCTCCATGGCCAGCTCGGCCAGGCTCAGCGCCCCCAGCGCGAGCACCACGCCCACCGCCGTCAGCAGCAGCGCGCGGCCCCGCCTGCGGTGCCCCCGCCGACGGCGCCCGGCGGCGGCCCGGGCACCCCGGCGGCGGCCGGCGGCCCCCTCGGGTTCCAGGGTCTCGACGGCGGGCTCGGCCCGACGGCCGGAGGGGTCCGCGACGGCATAGGGGACCAGCGCCTCGGCGGGAGTCCCGCAACCTGCGCAGGCCAGAGCCCCGTTGAGGTGCCGTTGGCACGGGTGGCAGTAATCCATTGCGCCCGCAGACTAGACGGGCGGACGACACCGCAGGAAGCCGCTCAGGTGAGGATCCTGTGTGGAATCAGGGACTCCGGTGCGCGCGGTGCCCCGGACGTGCCACGCGGCAGGATGGTTCCATGACCGCTCCCGCCCCGTTCGGGCCGCTCCAGTTCCAGCTCGTCCTGCTGCGCCGGATGGCCGACCACCGGCCGGACCTCGTCGAGGACGCCCGCCATGAACTGAGCGCCTCGCTCGCCGAGATGCGGGAGGCGAACCGGCGCTGGCAGGCGATGCTCCGTGCCCCGCGCGGCCGGGGCGCGCTGCGCCGCTACCGCTCGGTCCTGGGCGAGCCCGAGTCCTCCGTACGCCGCCAGGTGGGCGACCTGCAGTGCGACGCGCTGCTGTGGCGGCTGCCGCTCTGGCCCGACCTGCGGTTCGAGGTGATGGCGGGTCCCGGCGGAGCCGTGTGGAACGAGTGGCTGGTCCGCGCCCCCGGTTCGGCGGGCCCCGGGCTGCGCACCGCCGCCGACCTGCGCCCCTGGTCGTGCACCGTGGACGAGGTGGCCAGGGCCTTCCCCCCGGCGCGCCCCATGGAGGGCAGCGCGCCGACCCGCTGGGCACTGGCCTTCACCGACCCGGCGGACGGCGGGCCGCGCGTCGCCGAGTTCACCTGGGGACTGTTCCAGCGGCTGCTGCCGCACCCCGCCTGAGACCTGTCGCGCCGTCAGCTCGGGGTCCCCCCTACGGCTCACCCAGCGCGCGCCGGGCCTGTCGCGGCAGGACGATGCCAGGAGAGCCGGCTGCCGCCGGTACCCCCGTCAGCGTTCTCGGGAGACCCTGCCGTGACCGTCAGTCTCGAACAGTTGCGCCGTTGCCACATCGCCGTCGATCTCGGGGCCGCGAGGACCCGTGTGTACATCAAGGGGGTGGGGCTCGTCGTGGACGAGCCCAGTGTCGCCGCCGTGAACACGCGCACCGGCTCGCTCATCGCCGTCGGCGCGCTCGCCGAGCAGATGACCGGCCGCACGCCCGCGTACATCCGGGTGGCCCGCCCGGTCTCCGGCGGGACGGTCGTCGACATCGACATGGCGCAGCGCATGCTGCGCCACCTGCTCGGTGAGAAGCTCCGCCGCCAGCTGCGCCGCAAGCCCCGGCTGCGGGCGGCCGCCTGCACCCCGCACGACGCCGATCCACTGGCCCAGCGCGCGACCGTCGAGACCCTCGTCGGCCTCGGCGCGCGGCGGGTGGAACTCGTCGACACCCTGATCTCGGCCGCCATCGGCGCCGGGCTCCCGGTCGAGCAGCCGACCGCCACCATGATCATGGTGTGCGGCGCGGCGACCACGCAGATCGCGGTGCTCTCGCTCGGCTCGATCGTGACCGCCGTACGCATCCCGATCGGCGGCGAGGCCATCGACGACGCGGTGATCCAGCACCTGCGCCAGCACCACGAGCTGATGCTGCCCAGCCAGTCCGTGCGCCCCCTGCAACTGGCGCTGCGGGGCAACGGCCTCACGCTCAACGGCCCGGCGGAGACGGAGATCCACGGCCGTGACGTGGCCACCGGCCTGGCCCGTTCGGTGCGGGTCGACACCGCCGCCGTACGCCAGGCGATCCACGCCCCGCTCACCGCGGTGCTCGACGGGCTGGGCAAGGTGCTGCGCGACTGCCCGCCCGACCTGGTGGCCGACATCGCGGAGTCCGGGATCATGATGGTCGGCGGGAGCGCCCTGCTGCCGGGGCTCGACCAGATGCTGCGCGACGCGACGGGCGTGCCGGTGAACATCGCCGAACGGCCCGACGTCTGCTCCGTGCTGGGGCTGGGCGCGATGCTGGACGGCACGGTCCAGCCGCTGGACCTCGCCCCGCTCGCGGGCTGAGGCCGGCGGCCCCGCCGGTGGGCGAGACGGGTCTCGACCTGGGGACCACCCTCCAGCACATCGTGGACACCGCCACGGCGCTGGCCGGGGCACGCCACGGCGCGCTGGCCCTCTTCCACGGCGAGGACCGCCGTGTCACCGACCTGTTCACCGCCGGCCTGTCCGACGCCGGGCGCGACGCCGCTGTCCGGCTCCTGGACGGACGTACGGGAGCACTCGGTGCGCTCGTGGACGACACGCAGGCCGTGCGCGTCGACGACCTGGCGGCGGGCCCGCACCCCCTCGCCGTACCGGCTCCGCACCCCCCGGTGCGTTCCTTCCTGGGCGCGCCCGTCCGGGTGCACACCGAGGTGCTCGGCAGTCTCTGCCTCACGGCCGGGGAACCGGGCCGTTTCACCGACACCGAGCTGGCCCTGCTGCGGCTGCTGGCGTCCCAGGCGGCCGCGGCGATCGGCGGCGCCCACCTGTACGAGGCGGCCCGGCAGCGGGAGAACTGGATCGAGGGCGCGGCCGCCGTCACCCGGGCGCTGCTGACCGGGGCGGGCACGACGGACGCGCTGATGACCGTCGCCGAACGGGCCAGGGTGCTGGCCGGCGCGGCGGCCGGGGTGATCCTCCAGCCGACCCCGGACGGCGGGATGGAGATCGTCGCCGCCTCCACCCTGGACGATCCGGCCGGCCTCGTCGGTACGGCCATCGAGCCGGGCGCCCCCGTCCTGGTCCAGCTGCTGGGCGGCGAGGAGGTCTTCATCGAGGACTCCGCGACGGACGAGCGGATGACGACCCACGTACGGGAGCGGTTCGGCCCGAGCATGATGCTTCCCCTCCAGAGCGGGGGCAGGCTCATCGGCACGCTCGCCCTCCCCCGTGGACGTGAAGGGGCGCCGTACACCGCGCTGGACCGGCAGCTCGCCTCCCAGTTCGCCTCCCAGGCGGCGCTGGCCCTGGTGATGGCCGACGCCCAGCACTACCGGGAGCAGCTGGCGGTCTACGAGGACCGCGACCGCATCGCCCGCGACCTCCACGACCTCGTCGTACAGAGGCTGTTCGCGACGGAGATGATGCTGGAGTCGACCCGTCGCAAGGACCTGGCCGGCGACACCGGGACCGCCGAACTGCTCGCGAAGGCGGTCGACGAGCTGGACTCCACGATCCAGGAGGTCAGGACCGCGATCTTCGCGCTCCAGCAACCGCCCGCCGAGGCGCCCACGACCTTCCGCGGCCGGGTGCTCAGGGAGACGGGCGGCGCCGCGGCGGTGCTCGGCTTCCAGCCGTCGGTGCAGTTCACCGGCGCGGTGGACGCCCTGGTGACGGACCCGGTGGACGGCGAACTGCTCGACGTGCTGCGCGGCGCACTGGCCGCCGCGCACCGGAGGTCGGATGTGTCGGCCGTCGAGGTGGAGGTGGACGCGACGGCGCGACTGCCCGACGGGCGTGCGGCGGTGCGGCTCGTGGTCGCGGACGACGGGCGCACCGAGGACGGCACCCGGTCGCCGACGGTCATCTGGCAGGCGCCGCTCTGAGGGCGATCCGGGTGTTGGAGTGGGCGACGCCCGCGTCCTTCTTCAGCCGCCGCAGCAGCGCGTCCAGGGAGGCGGGGTCGGCCGCCGTGGCGCGTACGAGGTAGTCGTGGCCGCCCGTCACGTGCACCACCTCGGTGATGCCGGGCAGGGTGAGCACCGAACGTTCGAACTCCTCGTTCGTCGTGTCCAGGCGCAGTGACACGTCGATGAAGACGACGAGCCCCGAACGGGTGTCGGCGGCGGGGTCGACGATGACCGTGAAGCCGCGGATCACCCCGTCGCGGCGCATGCGGCGCACACGGTCGCCCGCCGCGTTGGCGCTCAGCCCGACGCGTACACCGAGATCGCGGTACGAGATCCGGGCGTCCTCCTGGAGAATGCCGAGGATCTCTCTGTCCAGCCGGTCCATGCCCCCGATTCTCCCAGCTCCGGGGCGGAAACGGCGGGCGGGAGGCCGCTCCCGGGGCCTCGGAGGGGCCCCCGCCCATGGGGCGCCTGCCGTGCGGCCCCTCCCCGGATGGCCCAGTCCGCCGCGCTCCGCCCGCGCCTCCCCCCTTGACTTGCGCTGTGGACACAACAGCCGAGCAGGCCCCCGCCCCGGACCGGAAGCAATCCGCCGCCTACCGGAACCTGATCATGGCCACGATCGGCTTCACGCTCACCTTCTGGGCGTGGAACCTGATCTCCCCGCTCTCGGGCGACTTCAAGGACCGGCTGGGCCTGAGCTCCTTCCAGCAGTCGCTGCTGGTGGCGGTGCCCGTACTGGTGGGCTCGCTCGGCCGGATCCCGGCAGGGGCGCTGACCGACAGGTTCGGCGCCAAGCTGATGTTCCCCGTCGTCTCGGCCCTGACGATCGTCCCGGTGCTGCTGCTCATCCCGGCGAAGGACAACTACGGGGCGATGCTGGCCGTCGGCTTCCTGCTCGGGCTCGGCGGCACGACCTTCGCGATCGGCATCCCGCTGGTCAACTCGTGGTTCCCGCCCGCGAAACGGGGTCTCGCGCTCGGCGTGTTCGGCATGGGCATGGGCGGCGTCGCGCTGTCCGGCTACTTCACGCCGCGGATCGCGAAGCACGACGTGAACCTGCCGTTCTGGATCGTCGCCGGGGCGCTCCTGGTGTACTCGCTCCTCGCCGCGGTCCTCATCTCCGACCACCCGGACCGCAAGGTGCCCACGGACTCGCTGGGCCACCGGCTGGGCCGGGCGGGACGGCTCCGGGTGACCTGGGAGCTGTCCGCGCTGTACGCGATCGGCTTCGGCGGCATCGTGGCGTTCGGCGTGTACCTGCCGACGTATCTGAAGACCTGGTACGAGATGTCACCGACCGAGGCGGGCACCAAGGCGGCGGGGTTCGCGCTGGTCACGGTCATCTTCCGGCCGATCGGCGGCTGGCTGTCGGACCGGGTCCACCCCGCGCTGGTCACCGCCGGGGCGCTGCTGCTGGCAGCGCTGATGGCCATCATCCAGGCCTTCGACCCCCCGCTGGACCCGCTGGGCACGGTCGCGCTGCTCTGCATGGCGGCCGGGCTCGGCACCGCGAGCGGAAGCGTCTTCGCCCTGGTCTCGCAGGTGACCCCGCAGGCCAAGGTGGGCAGCGTGACCGGCATCGTCGGGGCGATGGGCGGGCTCGGCGGATTCGTGCCGCCGCTGGTGATGGGCGCGATCTACAGCGCGAAGGGGTCGTACTCGATCGGCTTCATGCTGCTGTCCGACCTGGCGCTGGCGGGCGCGGTGTACGCGTACGGCCGGATGCGGAACGTCCGGCGCGACGGCTGACCACGTCGCGCGGGGCGGCGGGCGGGCGGCGGGCGCTTGGCCACAGCTCGTCGCTCACGGTCGCGACTCGGCTCGTCATGGCTCGTGACCAGCGGCCCGCGACTCGTCGTGGCGCGCGGCCGGGGGCCCGGGGCCGGTGGCTCACTTCTCACCGGTGCGGCCCCTTTCGCCGCAGGCCCGGCGGGGTCTTGCGGGGACCCCATAGGCTCGCCGGGTGACCTCTCTTCTGCCCGCGCTGCGCGGAGCGTCCGGCCGGACGAACTCCCCCGAGGCCGTCCGGTTCGGCGAACACGTCCTGACCTACGCACAGTTGGCCGAGGCATCCGCCTCCCTGGCCGCCCGGATCGCGGGGGCGGGACGTGTCGCCGTCTGGGCCACGTCCACCCCGGAGACGGTCGTCGCCGTCGTGGCGGCGCTGCGGGCGGGGGTGCCCGCGGTGCCGCTCAACCCGAAGACCGGTGAGCGGGAACTCGCGCACATCGTCGCCGACAGCGCGCCCTCGCTGGTACTTGCGGGGGCGGCCGACACGCTGCCGCCCGCGCTGGGCGGCCTGGAACGGCTGGACGTCAGCACCGCCGCCCCCTCCCGCACCCCGGAGGACGGCCTGCCCGAGCCCTCCGGGGAGTCCCCCGCGCTGGTCGTCTACACCTCCGGCACCACGGGCCCGCCCAAGGGGGCCGTCCTGCCCCGCCGGGCCATCGCCGCGTCGCTGGACGCCCTGGAGGACGCCTGGGGGTGGACCGGTGACGACGTCCTCGTCCACGCCCTGCCGCTGTTCCACGTCCACGGGCTGATCCTGGGTGTCCTCGGCCCGCTGCGCCGGGGCGGCTCCGTGCGCCACCTCGGCCGGTTCTCGGCCGAAGGGGTGGCCCGGGAACTGCTGTCCGGGGGGACGATGCTGTTCGGCGTACCCACGATGTACCACCGGCTGGCCGGCGCGCTGGCCGATCCCGACGGCCCCGGGAACCTCGCCGAGGCCCTGGCGGACGCCAGGCTGCTGGTCTCCGGCTCGGCGGCGCTCCCGGTCCACGACCACGAACGGATCGCCGCGGCCACCGGACGCGCGGTCGTCGAGCGGTACGGCATGACGGAGACCCTGATGAACACGGGGGTGCGGGCCGACGGAGCGCCGCGCGCCGGGACGGTCGGGCCACCGCTGCCGGGGGTCGAGCTCCGGCTCGTCGAGGAGGACGGCACCGTGCTCGCGGACCCGTCGTCCATCGGTGAGATCCAGGTACGCGGACCGAACCTGTTCACCGGCTATCTGAACCGGCCCGACGCCACGGCGGCGGCCTTCACCGAGGACGGCTTCTTCCGCACGGGCGACATGGCCACCATCGACCCGGACGGCTACGTGCGGATCGTCGGCCGCAAGGCCACCGACCTCATCAAGAGCGGCGGTTACAAGATCGGCGCGGGCGAGATCGAGAACGCCCTGCTGGACCATCCCGGTGTGCGCGAGGCGGCGGTCACCGGCGAACCGGACCCGGACCTCGGCGAGCGCATCGTCGCCTGGGTGGTGCCGGAGGACCCCGGATCGCCCCCCGGCGGGAAGGAGCTGGCGGATCATGTGGCGCGCCTGCTGGCCCCGCACAAGCGTCCCCGCGTCGTCCGCCATCTCGACGTGCTGCCCCGCAACGAACTGGGCAAGATCATGAAGCGGTCGCTCGGTGTCTGATCCCTCGCGCGGCCGCATGACGGCACGGGAAGCGATCTCGGCGGTCACCGGGAGCTTCACGGAGCACCGCCCGGCCGAACGGCCCGCCGCCGCGGACGGCCCGCTCGGCTGGGACGGCTACGGCGAGTCCAGGGCGCGCGCCTCGGCGCGGACCGGCGAGGAGGAGTCCGTGCTGTTCGGGACCGCCGTCGTCGGCGGCCGGGAGTGCGTCCTGGTCTCGTTCGAGTTCGGGTTCCTGGGCGGCTCGCTGGGCGGACGCACCGGGGACCGGCTGGAGGCCGCGTACGCGCTGGCGGGTGAGCGGCGGCTGCCGCTCGTCTCGCTCGTGGCCACCGGGGGCAGCCGGATGCAGGAGGGCATGATCGCGCTGATACAGCTCCAGCGGGTGGCCCGCGCGTCCACCGCGCTGCGGGCCGCCGGACTGGCGCAGATCGCGGTACTGCGGGATCCGACGACCGGCGGCGGCTGGGCCACCGTGGGCGCGGGCGCCGATGTGGTGCTGGCGCTCCCCGGGGCGCAGATCGGGTTCGCGGGTTCCCGGGTACGGCCCGCCGACGCGGATCCGTACGCGTACACCGCCGAGGGGCAGCTCGCGGCGGGCCAGATCGACGCGGTCGTCACCCCGGACGGACTGGCGGGGACGCTGGGCCGCTGGCTGGCCGCGCTGACGGTCACGGGCCCGCCCCGGGCGGCCCCGGTACCGGCCGCGCTGTCGGCCACGGGGCTCCCGGCGACCGGCTGGGACGCGGTGGAGCAGGCACGGTCCGCCGGGCGCCCGCGGGCCGAGGCGTATCTGGACGCGTACTTCGAGCACCGGCTGCCGCTGAACGGCGACCGGTGCGGCGGCAGGGACCCGGGGCTGCTCTGCGGGATCGGGCTGCACGCCGGGCGGCCCGTGGCGTACGCCGCCCAGTGCGGCACCGCGACGCGGCCCGCGGGCTACCGCACGGCCGCCCGGGTCATCCGGCTCGCGGACCGGCTCGGCCTCCCCGTACTCACCCTGATCGACACCCCCGGCGCCGCCAACGACGCCGAGGCCGAACGGGCGGGCGCGGGCGCCGCCATCGCCGACGCCTTCGCGGCGGTCGCCGGCGCCCGGGTACCCGTGACGACGCTCGTGATCGGCGAGGGCGGTTCGGGCGGGGCCCTGGCGCTGGCGGCGCCGGACAACACCCACGTCACCACGGACAGCTACTTCTCGGTGATCGCGCCGGAGTTGGCGGCGGCCATCCTCAAGCGCGGCCCGGACGAGGTGCGGTCCACCGCCGGCCAGCTCCGGCTGCGCCCCCAGGACCTGGTGGAGCTCGGAGTCGCCCGCTCGGTCGTCGGCCCCGCCGGGCGGGAGGGCTGAGACGCTCTCGGCGCGCCGCCCGGACGACCGGTGGCTAGCGTGGGAAGGGGGCCGTCCACCGAGTGAGGAAAGGTCCGAGCCATGGCCGCAGAATCCGAGGGCACACCGTGCTGGGCCGACGGAACGTTCGGCGACATGGAGGGAGCGAAGCGCTTCTACGGTGAACTCCTGGGCTGGACGTACGCCGACCCGGTCGCGGAGTACGGCGGCTACACCCAGGCCCATGTGAACGGCGAGGCGGTCGCCGCCCTGTCGCCTCCCGTGCCCGGCCAGGAGGCACCGGACGCCTGGTGCCTGTACCTGGCGTCGGCCGACGCGACGGCCACCGCCGCGAAGATCCGCGAGCACGGGGGCGCCGTGCTGGTGGAACCGATGCGGGTCGGCGACTTCGGGACGATGGTGCTGGCCGCCGATCCCGGCGGGGCGCGCTTCGGGGTGTGGCAGGCGGGCAGCCACGAGGGTTTCGGGGCACGCGCGGTGCCCGGCGCCTACACCTGGGCCGAGGTCTTCACCCGGGACCCGGCGAAGGCGGACGCCTTCTTCTCCGGCGTCTTCGGGTACGGGGTGAAGCACCTGGACGACGACTCGATCGACTTCTCGCTGTACGACCTGGGCGCGGACCCGGTCCTCGGCCGGATGAGGATGACGGAGGACTTCCCGCCGCAGGTGCCCGCCCATCTGAACGTGTACTTCACCGTCGCGGACTGCGACGCCGCCGTGGAGAAGGCGAAGTCGCTGGGGGCGGAACTCCGGTTCGGCCCGATGACCATCCCGTACGGCCGGTTCGCCTCCCTGACCGACCCGCAGGGCGCGGTGTTCTCGCTGATCGACGGGACGACGACCGGGGGCGCGATGCCGGGCGTCACCGAGGTCGCCTGACCGGCTCCCGGCACCCGTCCGGCCTCGGCCAACGGCGCCGGGGGTGTGCCCGCGGCCGTCCACCGGGCCGGCCCACGGGGTCACGCCACAGCGCCCGCCCCCGCGCCTTCCGCCACTCCTCCACTCCGGCTCACGCTTCCGCTTCCGCTTCCGCTTCCGCGAGGAGCGTGCGCAGCCGGGGGGCGACCTCCTCCCCCACCCGGTAGGCCTCCTCCAGGTGCGGGTAGCCGGAGAGGATGAACTCGCCGATCCCCAGGCGCCGGTACTCGGACAGCCGCTGGGCCACCTCGTCGTGGGAGCCGACGAGAGCCGTGCCGGCCCCCTCCCGTACGAGCCCGATGCCCGCCCACAGGTTGGGGGCGACCTCCAGCCCGGCGGCGTCGGCGGAGCCTCCGTGCAGGGCGGCCATCCGGGCCTGGCCGGTGGAGTCCATGCGGGCGAAGCGTTCCTGGCTGGCCCGGACGGCCTCCGGGTCGATCCCTGCCAGGATGCGGTCGGCCTCGGCCCACGCCTCGGCGGCGGTGTCCCGGCTGATGACGTGCAGCCGCAGTCCGTAACGCAGCTCGGGCGCGACGGCGCGGAGCCGCCGGATGCGCTGCGCGAGGGCGGCGGGCGGTTCGCCCCAGAGCAGTTGGACGTCGGCCCGGCGCGCGGCGACGGCTTCGGCGGCCGGGGACGCACCGCCGAAGTAGAGGGGTACGGGGTACTGGAGCGCGGGATCGTGGAGCTGGGCGCCCTCGATCCGCAGGTGCTCACCGGTGTGGTCGACGCGCTTGCCGTCCAGCAGGTCGCGGAGGACGGCCATCACCTCGTCGGTGCGCGCGTACCGCTGGTCGTGGGCCAGGTGGTCCCCGTACGCCCGCTGTTCCGCCGGATCTCCGCCGGTGACGACGTTGAGCCCGAGCCGCCCGCCGGCGAACCTCCTGAAGGCGTCCGCCTGTTGGGCCAGCAGGGTCGGGCTGGCGAACCCTGCGCGGAAGGCCACCAGGAACCCGATGCGGTCGGTGTGCGCGGTGAGGGCAGCGGTGAGGATCCACGGGTCGACGCAGCCGAGCCCCACGGGGGTCAGCAGCGAGTGGAAACCGGCCTGTTCGGCGGCGCGCGCCACCTGGGCCAGATAGCCGATGTCGGCGGGACGGCGGGTGGCCGCACGGGTCCTCCCCTGCACGGCGGTGACCCCGCCGGGATCGCGGCCGTCACCGCCCGTGGGCAGGAACCAGTGGAGCAGGAGCGGACTCTCGGGCATGGCGGATCCTCCGGGGAGGGCGGCGGGAAACGTACGGCGGGTACGGGTGCGCGGGGCAGCCGGTGTCACGCGTGACCGGGAAGGCGAGGACGCCGGGAGGCCGGCGCACGCCTGCGGGAGGTGGGGTCAGCGGCAGGACGGACAGCGGGAGCCGGGCCGGCGGAGCACGGTCGGGACACACGGGAGGTCCACGTGGCGGTGCGACACGAGAGCGGTGGCCATACGGGCATCCTGGCCGCGTCACCGGCACCGCGACAAGGGCCGCCCGTATGCCGGACAGCGGCGCGCCGGAAGTGGGGCGGGGCCCGGGGCCGGGGTCTAGGCCTGCGGGTCGCGCGCGTCGTACCGGGCGAAGCCGCGCCAGCGCAGGGCGAGCAGACACACCACCAGGACGCACGCGAGGCCGCCGCCGGTCACCGCCACGGCCGGGGACGTCAGGTCGGCGACGGAACCGGCCACGAGATCGCCGAGCCGGGGGCCGCCGGCCACCACGACGATGAACACGCCCTGGAGCCGGCCCCTCATCTCGTCGGGCACCGCGGCCTGGAGCATGGTGTTGCGGAAGACCATCGAGATGGAGTCCGCGCACCCGGCGAGCGCGAGCAGGACCAGACCGGGCCAGAGCTGCCGGGTGAGCCCGAACACCGCGATGGCTCCGCCCCAGCAGCACACGGCGACCAGCACGGCGAGCCCGTGCCGCCGGACGCGGCTCAGCCACCCCGAGAACACGCTGCCGAGCAGGGCTCCGAGCGCGGGGGCCGCGACCAGGAGCCCGGTGGTCCTGGCGTCGCCGCCGAACCAGACCACGGCCACCACGGGGAAGAGTGCGCGCGGGTGGGCGAGGACCATGGCGCTCAGGTCGGTGAAGAAGGTCATCCGCAGATTGGGCCTGGTGCCGAGGAAGCGCAGGCCGTCCAGGACGGACGCCCGCTTGGCGCCGTCCTCCCCGGCCGCCCGGTCGGGCAGCATCGACGGCAGCCGCCACATCGCGTAGAGCGAGGCGGTGAAGGTGACGGCGTCGACGGTGTAGGCCGCCCGGTAGCCCCACCAGCCGACGATGAGCCCGCCGAGCATCGGCCCGACCAGGCCGCCCGTGGTGGACGTCATCGCGTTGAGGGCGTTGGCGGCGGGCAGCTGCGCGGGCGGGAGGAGCCGGGCGATCATCGAGCTGCGGGCCGGGGAGTTGAGCGCGAAGCACACGGCCTGGAGGGCGACGACGGCGTAGAGCAGGCCCACGTGCTCGACCCCGGCGAAGGTGACGGCGGCCAGCACGACCGAGAGCAGGAACGATCCGGTGGCGCTGAACAGCCCGAGCTTGCGCCGGTCGACGGTGTCGGCGACCGCCCCGCTGTACAGCCCGAGCAGCACCAGCGGGACGAGCGAACAGAGACCGATGAGCCCGACGGAGAACGCGGACCCGGTGATGTCGTAGACCTGGAGGGAGACGGCCAGCGCCGTCATGCCCTGCCCGACCCAGGAAACGGTGTTCCCGAACCAGAGCCGCCGGTAGTCCGGAGAGGACCGCAGGGGCGTCAGGTCGGCGAGTATGCGTGTGCGGGGTACACCTTGTTCGGCTGTTTCGGTCACACGGGATGGTAACGGCCCCGCCCCGGGGCGGTCAGCCGGCGGCCACGACGGACCGGCCCCCGCACCGTTCACGCGGTCACGACGGCTACGGCTACGGCTACGGCTACGGCATGATCAGCCGGCGGTCACGGCGACGGGCGGAGGCAGACGTACGGCATGCTGCCCGGGGCGGCGGGGCGCGCGGACCTCCTCGGAGGGGCCCTGGGGGCCGGTCCGTACGGATACGCGATCCCGGCCAGGCGATCACCGGGCAGGTGGTACCGGGTCGGCATGAAGAACACAGACAAGTGAAGAGGAACGCGACCGATGGACAAGAAATGGCTGCCGCTGACCGTCGTGCTCGGCGCCGCGGGGGCGGCCGTGGTGACGGCGAGCCTCTGGCCCGAAGCCGAGAAGCCACCCCTGCCGCAGACCCTGTGCCATGGGGCGCTCAGCCGGGAGACCGCGAGCCTCATCGACGACGGCAAGGGGGGCGAGGTCAGCACGGACGAGTGGGAGAGAAAGGGCAGGACCACAGACTTCGCGGTGTTCAAGGGGTGCCGGGTGCTGCGCGCCAACCCGGACAGTGACTACCCCCGCGGGATCTACAGCCTCATCATCGAGGACACCCGGAGCGCCCCCGGCGACAAGAAGGACTCGGTCCCTCTCGGTCCCGGGTTCACCGGCTGGGCGCTGCCCGACAAGGCCGAGGTCACGCTGCCCGCCGGCTGCGCCGCCCGCATGGGATCCACCGCCACCTACATCACGGCGTCACTGGGCGTGCCCTCGCAGGAGGAGAAGCGTCCGGCTGCGCGGAAGGGGACGAAGGGCCTCGTCGACCGGGACACCGCGATACGCGACAACGCGACGCTGATGCGGGAAGTGGCCACCAGACTCACCGAGCGGTACGACTGCGCCGACTGACCACCGCCCCCGGCCACCTTCAGCGCCTCGCCGCCGTGGCGAGCGGGCCGGGCGTGCGGCAGCCACAGCAGCCGTCGGGCCCACCGTGCCGGGCCGGACGACGGCGCCCCGGCACCTTTCCCGGCGGCGCGGAGAATTCATGACGGTCCATCGGCCCCGGCCCACGGGGCACGTCCGACGCACCCGAAACACCCCAGAAAAACACGTTTCCCCAGGTCAGAACGATTCTGCCTGGGGATAGCGGTGGGGCGGGTGGGACTCGAACCCAAAAGCGTGACGCCTCTCACCTGCGGAAACGTCACAGAGGCGGACATTCACATCCTGCTGGATCCCGCTGCATCCGCCTCGATCCCCGGCAACCGCACTGCGGTGCGGTACGTACCGCACGGCTACGTGGCGGCCCCTGCGCCTGTAGTGGGAGACGATCCGCCCGGCAACAGACAAGCCGACGGCTCACCCGCAGCGCATGCCTCAGACTCCGTTGCCACCCCGCCCCTTGACAGGTGCAGTCACACTCCGTATCGACCGGGCACCGGAAGCCGGGAGCGTATCGGTTCCGGCTTCCGGCCGAACACGACTCGGGCGCTTCGCGCTGGCACCCGCCCGCACGCCTCAGCGGCCAGGACACGGGCGTCACCTCTACTGTTACTGCCAGTATGGGCGTTCGAACTTTAAGTGGGACAGCCGTGCGCCCAAAGCTTGGCTGTAGTCGGTGTCCGCGGGAGGGGCTGACGGGTCTATAGCGAACCCACGAGAGATGAGTCGTGTACCGCGAACACCGCATCACATCGGCTACGAACGCTGTCGTCGTGGGTCGCGATGACCACTGAGCATCCGGACTTACTCATGCCCTCAAGGATGTCGATGACCATCGTGCTGTTGGCATCGTCGAGCGCGCCGGTCGGCTCGTCTGCGAGAACGACGGTTGGCTGCTGAATCATGAGGCGGGCCAGAGCCACGCGCTGCTGTTCTCCTCCGCTGAGGTGGGAGATCTTCTCTTCTTCCCGCCCGGTCAGACCGACGCGGTCTAGTACTTCAGCTAGGGACGTGTTGGCAGGGCGCTGCGACGAACGCCGCAGCTTGGTGACTACTTCCAGGTTCTCTTGCACTGTCGCGGTCTCGATCAGGGCATAGTGCTGGAACAGGTAGCCGAGGGTATCGCGGCGGTATCGGCGGATATCACGCCGACCGAATCGGGTAATATCTTTCCCTTCGTAACAGATTTCCCCCTTGTCCGGTCGCTCGAGCAGCCCTAGACAGTTGAGGAGAGTTGACTTACCCGATCCACTTGGGCCGATGAGGGCCAGCATTTCACCGCCGTTAACGGTGAAGCTGATGTCGCTCCACACAGTGCGGGCTCCGAATGATTTCGATAGATTCTTTATATCGATCACGACGCACTCCGACTAGTGAGGAATTCCGTAACGAAAGGCATCATCCCTCGGTCGCGCCTTCTTTAATTATGCGGCGGTGAAAGAAGGCGAGGGCGAGAAGCACGGCTGCCAGTTCGAAGACGACGAGGCCGGTGATGACGCTGGTATCTAATGCAGTGATGTGAACGGCCTCGAAGGGGGCAGGCGCACCGGCCGCGGCAAGGTCGCGCAATTCTCTGTTCTGCTGCCAATTTTCGAAAGGCACTCTACTGGCAAAGATTATCGCGATTGCCACCTCTACAGCGAGTATGAAGCGGTGGGTAGCACTATACCTCCAACCACTGATGTGTCGCACGAAAATATTTTGGGCGTTCTTCCGCGAGTAAATAATGCACACACCTGCACCTGCGACAAGCAGCACTATCATGGCGATGATGAGGTTGAATGTGTGCAGTCGGAATTTATTCGACGCTTCCCTGAGGTCCAGTGCAGCTTTTTGTCCGACCGGGCTAACGGAGCTCACATAGTTTCGCAGGGATTGGGACCTGATGCCATTCAACGCGTCGTTGGGGTCAGGAAATACTACGCCCCCCTGAGTAGCGAATGTAGCGTATGCATCGTTCGTAAGGAATGATCCATTGGGGACTACGATAAGGACCGGGTCGTCCACCAATGATCTGTCTTCGTCCGCGCTGTGTGCCGCGCTGTAAACGTTGGTACCGGTGTTGTATCCGAAGACACGTTGCCCTGTTTTGCTGGTGAGTGTTTCGAGCGGGATGTTCCGACTGAGATGCGGGTCAATTATCCGAGAGGCCGCTTGTGTGATGTCGGGCGTGTGCGAGGTCAGAGACTCAGGAACGATAACCCGGACCTGGCTCGACTTGCTATTACCATTTCCGGACGTGGCAGAATAACGTCGACCATTTATGCCGACAACTGGCTGTTCGCCAAGATAGGTGTCGTTGACGATAAGAATCTCACCGGCCGGCAGATGCGCTTCGGGAACGGACAGTTGCAGGTCTCTACGTCCGGAAACAATGACCTCACCGCGCTGGTCGGCCTGACGTAGCCACGGCCCCACGTGCTTGTCCAATTCGTCAAGTTGCATTGCAAAGGCGCCATTGAGGCGAATTGAGACTGCATCGCCGACAGTGTCATAGACCTCTCGGTTCTCCTGCCGCGTGAGAACATCCCTGGCCGCGAAGCTGACATGGCCTGCGATGCTCAGGGCGAGTAGCAGAGCGGGAATACGCACCAGGTAGACGCTGATGGATGCCGCCCGTGATGGCAGTTCGCCCTTGAGGGCAGGCAGCACGTCGACCTTGTACGTCAAGGCGAGCACGGCCGCATGTGTGGCGAGCACCAGGGCGCTGAGCAGGACGGCGATCACAACAGTTACCAACGTGAACAGTCCCAGCCAGGCGAAACCGTTGTAGAGGCCTAGGAAGCCCAGCGTGGTAGTCGCCACAACGCCAGCTGCTATTAGCCAGGACACCCTCAACTGTCGCAGGTCATGGAGAAGGACGCCGGTGAAGGACATGCCCTGCATTCGAAGGACTGCGTAGGTCTTCACATTGAGCAGCACGCTCGCGCCGGTCATCGTCAGTGCAGCGAGGGCAACTACTCCGAGGGCACGAAACAGGGGGTCGTCCGTGTACGTTTTGGACAACTCTTCGTATGACAGAGGGTGTATGACGCTTGCGACCATGCCGCGGTCACTCAAACCGGCTACCAGAGCATCGGCTGCCTCGGAAGACCCGAACACGTAGTACGAGCCTCGCGGATCCTGATGCCCGATCTCTGATAGTGGATGCACACGTGTGTCATATTTCTCACTGAAGGCCGGATAGCCCTTACTTAGCCATGATGCTGTCACGGTGCCGGCGTCGCCCGTCGCCAAGTACAGATGCCGACGCCCGTCAGGGTTCTTCAGATCCGGCACTTCGCGACCCACCGCGACCCCGTGCTCGGTCGCGAATGACTCGACGAGTCGAACGGCTTGAGCAGCACTCACCGAATCGTCCGAGTCGAGCACGGTGACCAAAGCCGAGTTCCCTAGAACCGTGCTCTCATCCAGCCCCCGCAGAAACAGAAAACTCAGTACTACGGAGAAGGCCAATATGGCGGCGTGGACGAATTTTATACCTCGGTGCAGCATCGGTTATTACCTAGGTTGAGGGTGCTCGGGGAGCACGCATCCGAATAGGCTCAGCTGAAAAAACAGCTGTGAGGGCGAGAGGTACTCGCCCTCACAGCTAAATTGAGTTAGGCATGTTGGAGCGGCGCCACTCGCACGTGCCCTAACTCAGTATTCGACCGGACGAACTAGCAGCTCGGGTCGTAGTAGTAGTTGATGCTGCCACCGTTCTTGGACCCGGAGGCCAGGGACCACGAACCCGGCGACGTGCAGCCGCTCCTGGAAAGCTGGCCGCCGATCGACACCGAAGAAGCGTGGTAGTTCGAGGCGTGCTTGTAGTTCGACCACGCCGTGTTGGCGCCCTGGTCGTAGCTCCAGGTACCCCCACCGACATTGACGGTGGTCGCCAGCGCGGGAGTGGCCGCGGCGAGGACGAGACCCACTGTCGCAATGGCTGCCTTAGCCCCGGTGCGCTTGTTCATGAATGTTCCCCTTTTCATCATGACCTTGTTCGCGGACAAACAAGATCTTGCTACGGAGAGCGGTCCAGCCTCAACCCTGAGTGCATGTGACGAAAGTAACTTTATAATACATACAACTACGCTCGCGCCGACTGGCGTTGAGGGTATGGGGTGACCTCACCGGAGGGTCGAAGGACATTTTCAGCTAATGAAGATGCACGTTCAAGCCAACGCTGGCCATTTAGCAACCTAAGCACTGGAATGGTCTCAGCCATAGGGCATGATTCCGGCCAGAAAGAAGGAATCAGTGGCCACTGCGATGGCATCCTGAAGCGCGCTGGATTTCATCGGGCCGCGCATCGCGGGGACTAGCTGCACCATCCGTCCGTCGCTTTGGGACGCCCCGCCGCCACAGAAGCCCTCGCTCCCGTCCAGGACCGCATGCCGCCCGCCGCACCGCTACCCGAGGGTCTGAAAACGCTGATGAACTCCCCAACGACCCCCGCGCGTCACCGCGTTCTCGTCTGCCTGCTCCCGATGGTGTGGACACTGGCTCTCGGCCTTTGGGGACTGTCCCGGCAGGACAGCGTGTGGCGGGACGAAGCGGCCACCTGGCAGGTGGCCCAACGCTCCACGGCCGAGATATGGAGCATGCTGGGGAACGTCGATGTCGTACATGGCTGCTATTACCTCTTCATGCACGGATTGTTCGAATATTTCGGCCCCAGCACCACCACACTGCGGTTGCCTTCGGTGCTGGCCACAGCAGTGGCGGCTGCCTGCGTGGCAGCCATCGGACACCGGCTAGCCGGACTTTCCGTGGGCCTGGCGGGGGGAGTGGCGTTCGGGCTCCTCCCCGCCGTGCAGTTCTATCTCCAGGAGGGCCGCCCGTACGCGCTGGTCGCGGCCGGAGCCGGAATCTCGACCCTGCTGCTCGTGACCGCGCTGCAGGGGCGCACTCAGATGCCGCACTGGTTCGCCTACGGTGGGACGGTCCTGGCGTGCGGGCTGCTGAACTGGCTCTCGCTGATGATCCTGCCGGCGCACTTGCTCACGCTGCTCTGGACGCGACCCACGCTCCGCATATCCGTACGCTGGGCAGCCGCTTCCGCGGCCGCGACGGCGTGTGTACTGCCCCTGATGCTCTTCAGTCACAGCCAGTCCGTACAGGTCTCATGGATCCCGCCATTGACCTGGCACATGCTGATCGGACCGACGGTCCTTCTGCTGATCGGCGGCATCGGAGCCGCACTGGATCGGCCCAGGGCGGGCCACCTGTCGGTTGCGGCCGTCGGACTCCCCCTGCTGGCCGTACCACAACTCGGCCTGGCCGGCCTCTCCCTGATTCAGCCACTGTTCTTGGACCGGTACATACTCTTCAGCCTGCTGGGACTGGCGCTGCTGATCGGTTCGATCATCGGCTCGGCCGTACAAGCAGCCGCCCCCAGGTTCCCGAGGGCATCGAGGTGGATTCTCCCCGCAGTGGTCGCCCTCGCGGTGATGGCGCTGCTGCCGCAGGCGCTGGCAAAACGCTCGCCGGCAAGCCGGGTGGACGACGTCCTGGCGGCGGCGTCAGAAGTACGGCTGATGAACGAACCTGGAAGTGCAGTGCTCTTCATCCCGTCGGCCCGGCGGGACACCAAATCCGTCTCACCCAGCGCCTTTGCCGGCCTGCGGGACATCGCTCTGGCACAGAGCCCGGAGGAATCCGGAACACTCAAGGGTGTGGAAGTAGACCCGGACCAGATTCGCGCCGCAATGCTTGCCCAGCACAGAATCGTGCTGGTAACAGACGCATCTCAAGTGGCAAAACCGGTGACAGCCAAGCGGGACAAACTCAAGACCTCCGTGCTGACGACGTACTTCACGGTAGTAGCCGACGAGCAGGTCCGCGGCAGGCGGGTAACGGCCTACGAGCGACGCGCAGCACCTCACTGACCCCAACAGCGCAGCAGCTCATGCCCGGCCCCGGTATGGGAGACAGGAGCCGGTCCTGACCGCTTGGTGGTCGAGACCGAGGCCTGCGTCTGAAATGGCGTATGCGCCTCCCAGATGCCAGCGTGTAAACGGCCGTCCCCTGTGGTGACAGCAGGCGGCTGCCCCGTCCTGTCGGCAGCTTCGGTCCGACCACCCGCCTCACCGCTGATCTCTGGCTCGCTGGCCAATGGGCCACCACAACCGACACCGTCGGGCGATTTTGAGACTGCCCGCGCCCCGCAAGAAGCGATCCGGCTCCCGGTCTCTCTGACGCGAAAGCCCCGGCTGGTCGGGGAGCCAGCCGGGGCAGCTATGAGTGTGGGTCCGGAGAGCGGTCGGCGTCCCCGGCGCGAAGATCAGCCACCGCGGCGACTGGACCCACGATGGCTACGAAGACCTCATCACGCTGCGCAGCGAATCCGCCACCAGCCGCCTGTGGATGCATCCGAACACCGGCACCGGCTACGCCCGTGCCGACTGCGTCACCGGCGAGCAGGCCCCTGGGCGTCTACGACCCCGCCAACAACCACTGGTCCACCGGCGCCAAGCAGATCCTCGCGGTCGGCGACGTCGGCGGCGGAACCGACACGGACACCGACGGCGACGGCGACGGCGACGGCGACGGCACCGAAGACGTTCCCGGCTACCCGGACATCATCGTCAACGACGGTGAATACATCTGGCGCTACTACGGCAACCGCGATCTGCGCCTCGGCAGCGACCGCGACCCCGTCCTCCTTGCCGGCCCCGACGATCCCATCGCCTCAGGCGACTCCAAGGTCAACGAGGTGACGCTCGCCGCCCCGGCGACTTCAACGGCGACGGACAGGCCGATCTCGTCGTCCGCTACGACCGCCCAGACGTCGGCGGGCCTTACGTCTTCCACGGGCATGAGGACGACTACGGCTACGACATCAGCGACCGCACCGAGATCGGAGCCAACTGGAGCACAAGCACCGTGCCCCAGTTCACCGCCACACCCGACGCCCAGAACAACGGCAAGTTCGACCTCTGGGCCACCACACACAACTCCGGACGCCTCCGCATCTTCGCCGACTACACAACAGCCGGACACACCGCAGTACTTATCGCATCCAAAGAACTGGCCGACTACCAAGCCATCAGCTGAACCAGTCCCGAACCCCTGGCCTCGGCGCTCTGCCAGGGCCACGCTCCGTTTGGGCAGAGCCGACGGGTCCCTGCAAGCGCCAGTACCTCCCCTACAAAGATGCACTCTTCGCCACCAGGAGAACAACGGGGCCAGAAAGGTGGATCACCAGGACATCTCGCCGCCCAGATGGCAGCCGTGGGACCGCACCACGACGCTCTCTCAGGCAACCGCCACAAAAGGCCAGGTCAGGCGCATCCAAAGTGCGCTGACACGCTGCAACAGCGGGTCAGTACCGCACGGCGCGCGGCTAGTACCGCACGAAAAACAGCCGCGAAATCTACGTTTTCCCAGGTCAGAACGATTCTGCCTGGGGACGCTGGGTGGGGCGGGTGGGACTCGAACCCACGGCCGACGGATTATGAGTCCGCTGCTCTAACCGGCTGAGCTACCGCCCCGTTTCGGCGTGGCGCGTACATGTGTGCGCGCCGTCTGCCGCAGCATAGCCGGTCATACGATCTCCCGCTGCGGATGCCCGGCTTCGCGTGACCATGAAGACCTCGCAGCGTGCTGCCCGGTTCCAGGCGGTACGGAATCCCCCCGAAAGAGTCACCGGCACCTCGCGCGGGGCGCGGAGCGGGCACACGAAAAAGGACCCCGTAGGGTCCTCTTCCGCATCGCTCCCCCGACTGGACTCGAACCAGTAACCCTCCGGTTAACAGCCGAATGCTCTGCCAATTGAGCTACAGGGGATCGCGCTCCCCCGACTGGACTCGAACCAGTAACCTGCCGGTTAACAGCCGGCTGCTCTGCCAATTGAGCTACAGGGGATTGCTGCGGTGCCTCGAATCGTACCTGCCTGGCTGCTGCCGAGCGGCGCGCGTTCGCTGCGACACATACATTAGCGCAAGCAGGGGGGTGCTCCGCCAATCGGTATCCCCCCGGGGTGATCTCGGCTGTCCGCGGGTAGGCGGGCAGCACATGTCGCACGGAGCGAAGGAAGGGTGGCACCCATGCGGTACCGGCTCACGTTCATCGCCGGAGTTGCGCTCGGTTACGTGCTCGGCACGCGAGCCGGGCGCGAGCGTTACGAGCAGCTGAAGAAGGCCGCGCAGCAGCTGGCGGAGAATCCCGCCGTGCGGAACGCGGCGGAGTCCGCCGCGCAGGGCGGCCGGGACTTCGCCGGCAAGGCGTACCACTCGGTGAGCGAGAAGGTCGGGGACCGGGTCCCCGTGTCCGTCTCCGACCGGGTGCGCTCGCTGCGCGAGCGCAGCGGCCAGAACGGCAGCGACGACTGGGGTACGACGAACACCTGAGGCCCGTTCCCGTACCGGGCGCGCACCCCGTGCGGGGACGGTCCGGTGCGGGAACGGTCCGCGGGTGCGGCAGAATCTTGTACATGGGCATAGTGGCCGGCTTGGACAGTTCATCCGCCTTCACGCGCATCGTCGTCTGTGACACGGACACCGGTGAGGTGCTGCGGCAGGGGTACGCCGCGCATCCCGTCGAGGCCAAGGCCTCCGAGGTGGATCCGCAGGCGTGGCTGCTCTCACTCGGTGAGGCGGCCTCCGGAGGGCTGCTCGAAGGCGTGCAGGCGATCGGGGTGTCCGCGCAGCAGCACGGGCTGGTGCCGCTGGACCACCAGGGCAATCTCGTACGGCCCGCGCTCCTCGGCAACGACCGGCGGGCGCAGGCCGCCGCCGCGGACCTGGTCGACGGGCTCGGAGGGCGGCAGCCCTGGGCCGAGGCGGTGGGGTCCGTGCCGCAGGCCTCGCAGCCCGTGGCGAAGCTGCGCTGGCTGGCCCGGAGCGAGCCGGAGAACGCGCAGCGGGTCGCCGCGGTCCTCCAGCCCCACGACTGGCTGGTCTGGCAGCTCCTCGGCCGGCCCGCCCGCCGGACCACGGACCGCGGTGCCGCGTCCGGCACCGGTTACTGGTCGACGGGCTCCGGTTCCTACCGGCCCGATCTCGTGGAGCTGGCGCTCGGTCACCAGGCCGCGCTGCCCGAGGTCCTCGGCCCGGCCGACGCCGCCGGGACGACCCCGGAGGGGCTGCTGATCTCGGCCGGCACCGGCGAGACGATGGCCGCGGCCTTCGGGCTGGGTGTCGCCGTCGGGGACGCCGTGGTGTCGCTGGGCGCCTCGGGCTCGGTGATGGCGGTGCACCACGAGGCACTGGCCGACCCGACGGGCATGATCACCTCCTTCGCCGACGCGACCGGGATGCACCTGCCGGTGGTCCACACCTCGAACGCGGTCCGCGCGCTGCGCGGTACGGCCGAGATGCTGGGCCTGGAGGGCCTGGAGGAACTGTCCGCGCTGGCGCTGAAGTCGACCCCGGGAGCCTCCGGACTCGTCCTGCTGCCGTATCTGGAGGGTGAGCGCACCCCGCACCTGCCGCACACCGCGGGAACCCTGAGCGGGCTGCGGCGGGAGTCGATGAAGCCCGAGCACCTGGCGCGGGCCGCGTTCGAGGGGATGCTCTGCTCGCTGGCCGACGCGCTGGACGTGCTGCGGGACCGGGGCGTGGAGGTGCGGCGGGTGTTCCTGCTGGGTGCGGCCGCCGAACTGCCGGCCGTACAGGCTCTGGCACCCGCGGTGTTCGGCACGCAGGTCGTCGTGCCGCAGCCCGCGGACTACGCGGCGCTGGGCGCGGCCCGGCAGGCGGCGTGGGCCCTCGGGGTGTCGCAGGGGACGCTCGACGCGCGTACACCCCCGGCCTGGCGGGGTGCGGCGGCGCAGGTGCTGGAGCCCGGCGAGGAACTCGCGGTGGGCGGCGCGGTGCGCCAGCAGTACGGGGCGACCCGGGACCAGATCCACCCCGGGGCGTTCGACCGGGGCGTCTGAGGAGCGGCCCGGGATTTGACCCGGGCTTGAGCAAAAGCGTTGGCGGTCATGGACCGGCGTGCCGGAGTATGGACCGGCCCTCTGCCCCCCGCCGACTCCGAGAGACTCGTGTGCTCATAAAACTCCTGCGGACCTATCTGGGTCCGTACAGACGTCCCATCGCGCTGCTGGTGCTGCTCCAGCTCCTGCAGACGTGCGCCAGCCTCTATCTGCCCAGTCTCAACGCGGACATCATCGACAACGGTGTCGTGCGGGGGGACACGGGTTACATCCTCGAGTTCGGCGGCGTGATGATCGCCGTCAGCGTCGTCCAGATCGTCTGCAACGTCGGCGCGGTCTACTACGGGGCCCGGACGGCGTCCGCGCTCGGGCGCGACGTACGGGCGTCCGTCTTCGGCCGGGTGCAGTCGTTCTCCGCGCGTGAGGTGGGACGCTTCGGGGCGCCTTCCCTGATCACCCGTACGACCAACGACGTGCAGCAGGTCCAGATGCTCGTCCTGATGGCCTTCACCCTGATGGTCTCGGCGCCGATCATGTGCGTCGGCGGCGTCATCATGGCGCTCGGCCAGGACGTACCGCTGTCGGCGGTGCTGCTGGCCGTGCTGCCGGTCCTCGGTGTCTCGGTGAGCCTCATCGTGCGGAGGATGCGGCCGCTGTTCCGCACGATGCAGGTACGGCTGGACACGGTGAACCGTGTGCTGCGCGAGCAGATCACCGGCAACCGCGTCATCCGCGCCTTCATCCGGGACGGCTACGAGGAGGAACGCTTCCGCGGAGCCAACCGGGAGCTGACGGACGTCGCGGTGTCGACGGGGCGGCTGATGGCCCTCATGTTCCCGACGGTGATGACCGTGGTGAACCTGTCGTCCATCGCCGTCGTCTGGTTCGGGGCGCACCGCATCGACAGCGGCGGGATGCAGATCGGGGCGCTCACCGCGTTCCTGGCGTATCTGATGCAGATCGTCATGTCGGTGATGATGGCCACCTTCATGTTCATCATGGTGCCGCGCGCCGAGGTGTGCGCCGAGCGGATCCAGGAGGTCCTGGAGACCGAGTCCAGCGTGGTGCCGCCGGCCGCCCCGGTCACCGAGTTGCGGACCCATGGCCGTCTGGAGGTACGGGGTGCGGAGTTCCGCTTCCCGGGAGCCGAGGAGCCGGTGCTGCGTTCGGTGGACCTCGTGGCGCGGCCCGGCGAGACGACCGCGATCATCGGGTCGACGGGCAGCGGGAAGTCGACCCTGCTCGGGCTCGTCCCGCGGCTGTTCGACGCGACGGACGGCGAGGTGCTGGTCGGCGGTACGGACGTGCGGACGCTGGATCCGGTCCTGCTGGCGAAGACCGTGAGCCTCGTCCCCCAGAAGCCGTACCTGTTCTCGGGGACGGTCGCGACGAACCTCCGCTACGGCAGTCCGGACGCGACCGACGAGGAGCTGTGGCACGCGCTGGAGGTGGCGCAGGCCAAGGACTTCGTGGAGCGGCTGGAGCACGGCCTGGACGCGCCGATCTCGCAGGGCGGCACGAACGTCTCCGGCGGGCAGCGGCAGCGGCTCGCGATAGCGCGGACCCTGGTGCAGCGGCCGGAGATCTACCTCTTCGACGACTCGTTCTCGGCGCTGGACTACGCGACCGACGCCGCGCTGCGCGGCGCGCTGTCCCACGAGACGGCGGGGGCGACCGTGGTGATCGTGGCCCAGCGGGTGTCCACGATCCGTGACGCCGACCGGATCCTGGTCCTGGACGAGGGCAGGGTCGTCGGCACGGGCAGCCATCAGGAGCTGATGGCCGGCAACGAAACCTACCGGGAGATCGTGCTCTCCCAGCTGACGGAAGCGGAGGCCGCCTGATGGCAGGACCGGGCGGACGGATGATGGCCGGCGGGCCCACCGAGCGCTCCATGGACTTCAAGGGGTCCGGGAAGCGGCTGCTGCGGCGGTTCAGCAAGGAGAGGCGCGCGCTGTCCCTGATGCTGGGCGCCGGAACGCTGAGCGTGGCGCTCTCCGTCGTGGGGCCCAAGATCCTCGGCGGGGCGACGGACCTCATCTTCGCGGGTGTGGTCGGACGGCAGATACCCGGCGGCACGACCAAGGAGCAGGCCATCGACGGCCTGCGCGAGAAGGGCGACGGAGGGCTCGCCGACATGCTGACCGGGGTGGACTTCACCCCGGGTGACGGCATCGACTTCGGCGCGGTGGGCCAGGTCCTGCTGGCGGCGCTGCTGGTCTACGTCGGCGCGGGACTGCTGATGCTGGTGTCGACCCGGCTGTCGATCCGGGTGATCAACCGGGTCGTCTTCCAGCTGCGCGAGGACCTCCAGACCAAGCTGGCACGGCTCCCGCTGTCCTACTTCGACCGGCAGCAGCGCGGCGAGGTGCTGAGCCGGGCGACGAACGACATCGACAACATCTCGCAGACGATGCAGCAGACGATGGGCCAGCTCATCAACTCGCTGCTGACCATCGTCGGTGTCCTGATCATGATGTTCTGGATCTCCCCGCTGCTGGCCCTGGTCGCGCTGGTGACGATCCCGCTCTCGGTGTTCGTCGCGGCACGGGTCGGCAAGCGGTCGCAGCCGCACTTCGTGGCGCAGTGGAAGGTGACGGGCAAGCTCAACGCCCACATCGAGGAGATGTACACCGGCCACACCCTGGTGAAGGTCTTCGGGCGGCAGGAGGAGTCCGCGCGGGACTTCGCCGAGCAGAACGACGCGCTGTACGAGGCGGGCTTCAAGGCCCAGTTCAACAGCGGGATCATGCAGCCGCTGATGATGTTCGTGTCGAATCTGAACTACGTGCTGGTCGCGGTCGTCGGCGGGCTGCGCGTGGCCTCGGGCGCGCTGTCGATCGGTGACGTGCAGGCGTTCATCCAGTACTCGCGGCAGTTCTCGATGCCGCTGACGCAGGTCGCGTCGATGGCGAACCTGGTGCAGTCGGGCATCGCCTCGGCCGAGCGGGTCTTCGGCCTGCTGGACGCCGAGGAGCAGGCACCCGACCCGGATCCGGCGGAGCGGCCGCGGGAGCTGCGCGGCAGCGTCTCGCTGGAGCACGTGTCCTTCCGGTACGACCCGGAGAAGCCGCTCATCGAGGACCTCTCGCTGAGCGTGGAGCCCGGCCACACCGTCGCGATCGTCGGCCCGACCGGTGCCGGCAAGACGACGCTGGTCAACCTGTTGATGCGGTTCTACGAGGTGACGGGCGGCCGCATCACGCTGGACGGGGTGGACGCGGCGAGAATGTCGCGCGACGAACTCCGTTCGGGCATAGGCATGGTGCTCCAGGACACGTGGCTGTTCGGCGGCACGATCGCGGAGAACATCGCCTACGGCGCCTCGCGCGAGGTGACCCGGGAGGAGATCGAGGAGGCCGCGCGGGCGGCCCACGCCGACCGCTTCGTCCGTACGCTGCCCGACGGTTACGACACGGTGATCGACGACGACGGGGCCGGGGTGAGCGCGGGCGAGAAGCAGCTGATCACCATCGCGCGGGCGTTCCTGTCCGACCCGGTGATCCTGGTGCTCGACGAGGCCACCAGCTCGGTGGACACGCGTACCGAGGTGCTGATCCAGAAGGCGATGGCGCGGCTGGCCCACGGCCGTACGAGCTTCGTGATCGCGCACCGGCTCTCCACCATCCGGGACGCGGACGTGATCCTGGTGATGGAGAACGGTTCGATCGTCGAGCAGGGCACGCACGACGAGCTGCTGGCGGCCGGCGGCGCCTATGCCCGGCTGTACGCGGCGCAGTTCGCCCAGGCGCTGGCCGAGGTCGACTGAGGCGCGGGCCGCCGCTTCCGGGCGCGGCGGGACGGGCGGTGGGCGGGGACGGCTCCCGGAGCGGTCCCCGCCCACCGTCGTGCCGCTCAGTCCAGGTAGCCGCGGAGCTGGTCGGCGAAGGCGTGGCCCCGCAGTCTGTCGAGGGTCCTGGACTCGATCTGGCGGATGCGTTCGCGGGTCACCCCGAAGATCCGCCCGATCTCCTCCAGGGTGCGGGGCCTCCCGTCGTCCAGTCCGTACCGCAGCTGGACCACCTTCCTCTCGCGCTCCCCCAGCGTGGAGAGCACCGCCTCCAGGTGCTCGCGCAGCAGGAGGAAGGCCGCGGACTCCACGGGTGAGGCGGCGTCGCCGTCCTCGATGAGGTCGCCGAAGGCCACGTCGTCCTCCTCGCCGACGGGGGCGTGCAGGGACACGGGCTCCTGGGCGAGGCGCAGGACCTCGACGACGCGTTCGGGGGTCAGCCCGAGCTGGTCCGCGACCTCCTCGGGGGTGGGTTCGGTGCCGCGTTCCTGGAGCATCCGGCGCTGGACGCGGACGACGCGGTTGATCAGCTCGACGACGTGCACCGGGACCCTGATGGTCCTGGCCTGGTCGGCGAGTGCGCGGGACATGGCCTGGCGGATCCACCACGTGGCGTACGTGGAGAACTTGTAGCCCCGCGCGTAGTCGAACTTCTCGACCGCCCTGATCAGTCCGAGGTTCCCCTCCTGGACCAGGTCGAGCATGGTCAGGCCCCGGCCGACGTAGCGCTTGGCGACGGAGACGACGAGGCGGAGATTGGCCTCGATCAGCCGGCGTTTCGCCGTCCGGCCCAGGACCACGAGCCGGTCCAGGTCGACGGCGAGCCCGGAATCGGGGTCGCGGGTGCCGGCGAGCCGTTCCTCGGCGAAGAGTCCCGCCTCGACGCGGCGGGCGAGCTCCACCTCCTCGGCGGCGCTGAGCAGGGGTATCCGGCCGATCTCCCGTAAGTACTGGCGGAAGAGGTCGGACGTGGGTCCGCCGCTCTCCGTGCGGCTGCGGGGTTCCGGGAGCTCCGGGGGCTCCACCGGTTCCTCCAGCACCGGTTGGGGCGTGCCCGTGGTCTCCGGGTGGCGGGTGACCCGGTTCTGCGCGGGAATCGCCGGGACATGCTCGGTCGTGGGCGGCACGGTCCGGGTCTGCACGGGGGCGACCTCCAGGTGATCGCTGCCGGACCGCGGGGATGGGGGGTCCGCCCGGGACGGACCGGCCGCGCTCCGATGACTCAGGCACCGCCCTCCAGTGTGGGGTACGACACATCGCCGCCACGAGGGGCGTGCGGTGACTTTCTGCGCCGGAGCGTGACGGGGGCGCCCGCCCGGCTCAGAGGGCGTCGGCGCCGTGGCTCCGCAGCGACTGGGCGTACTGCTGGAGGACCCAGACCTCGTTCTGCGCGGCGGCCAGATGGTCCGGGGCGACGTTGCTGCCGAGGCGGGCGAGGCTGCCCTGGACGTCGTCGATCCTGCGGTCGACGGCGCGCAGGCGGACCTGGACGAGCTGCATGCCCGCATAGGTCTCGTCGATGGTCTTGCCGTGGAAGACCTCGACGGCGAGCTCGGTGACGAGGTTGCGCACGGTGTCGTCGGGAGCGGCGTCCATCACGTTGACCAGGTAGTCGCGGGTCTCGGCCAGGCCCTGTTCGGCGCCGCCGGACTCCGCGATGCACTGGCGCACCGCCGCGTAGGGCGGGGCGGTGAACTCGTCGGCGCCGTAGGCGTCGAAGGCGGGCGAGACCAGGGCGGGCTTCTGCAGGGCGAGCTTGAGCAGCTCGCGCTCGGTGCGGTGGGCGGGGCTGCGGAGGTTGAGCGCGGGCCCGGACGGTGCCTTGGGGGCCTGGGCCTGGTGCTGCGGGGCGCCGCCCCGGGAGGGCTTTCCCTGCGCGGGTCCCCGGTCGCCGCGGTCGCGGGCCCAGCGGGCGAGCTGGCCGACGCGGTGGACGACGAACTCCTGGTCGAGGATGCCGACGAAGCCGGCGAGCTGGACGGCGACCTCCCGCTGCACGCTGCTCGTCTTGATCTTCGCCACGACGCCGGCCGCCTCGTCGAGCGCGGCGGCGCGGCCCGCGGGGGTCTCCAGGTCGTACCGGCCGACGATCTGGCGGAGCGCGAACTCGAAGAGCGGGGTGCGGGGCTCGACCAGGTCGCGTACGGCGTCGTCGCCCTTGGCGAGTCGCAGGTCGCACGGGTCCATGTTGTCCGGGGCGATGGCGATGTAGGTCTCGGCCGCGAACTTCTGGTCGTCCTCGAAGGCGCGCAGGGCGGCCTTCTGGCCTGCGGCGTCACCGTCGAAGGTGAAGATCACCCGGGCGCTGCCGTTGTCCATCAGGAGCCGTCGGAGGATCTTGATGTGGTCGTTGCCGAACGCGGTGCCGCAGGTGGCGATGGCGGTGGTGACCCCGGCGAGGTGGCAGGCCATGACGTCGGTGTAGCCCTCGACGACGACGGCGCGGCTCGCCTTGGCGATGTCCTTCTTGGCGAGGTCGATGCCGTACAGCACCTGGGACTTCTTGTAGATCGGGGTCTCGGGGGTGTTGAGGTACTTCGGGCCGTTGTCGTCGTCGCGGAGCTTGCGGGCGCCGAAGCCGACGATCTCCCCGGAGGTGTCGCTGATCGGCCACATCAGCCGTCCGCGGAAGCGGTCGATGGGGCCGCGTCGGCCGTCCTGGGAGATGCCGGAGCTGATGAGCTCCTTGTCGCTGAAGCCCTTGCCGCGCAGGTAGCGGGTGAGGTGGTCCCAGCCCGCGGGGCTGTAGCCGACGCCGAAGTGCGCGGCCGCGTCCTGGTCGAAGCCGCGCTCGGCGAGGAACTTCCTGCCGATCTCGGCTTCGGGGCCGTTCAGCTGCTCGCGGTAGAAGTCGGCGGCGATCTTGTGTGCCTCGACCAGCCGAATGCGTTCGCCGCGCTGGTGGGAGGGGTTGTAGCCGCCCTCCTCGTAGCGCAGGGTGATGCCCGCCTTGGCGGCGAGGCGCTCGACCGTCTCGGAGAAGGTCAGGTGATCGATCTTCATCACGAAGGCGATCGTGTCGCCGCCCTCCTGGCAGCCGAAGCAGTGGAACAGGCCCTTGCCCGGGCTCACCTGGAAGGAGGGGGACTTCTCGTCGTGGAAGGGGCACAGGCCCTTGAGGTTGCCGCCGCCCGCGTTGCGCAGTTGGAGGTACTCGGACACGACGGCGTCGATCGGGACCGCGTCCCGGACCGCCTTCACGTCGTCGTCATTGATCCTGCCTGCCACGCGTGAAGTCTACGGGTGGGGCCGGACATCCGGGACCGGCCGGCGGGGGCACCGCCCCCGGGCGCCGTACGTCCCGGATGTCCGGGCCACCGGTCAGAGCAGGGAGTCCAGGGGCACCGACGGGTCGCCCAGGGCGTCCGGGTCGACCGGCCGGGCGGCCCTGATCAGCTTCTGGATGCTCTCGGTGACGTCCCACACATTGACGTTCATCCCGGCGAGGACCCGGCGGTCCTTCAGCCAGAACGCGATGAACTCGCGCTTTCCGGCGTCGCCCCGGATGACGACCTGGTCGTACGAGCCGGGCGGCGCCCAGCCGGAGTACTCCAGGCCGAGGTCGTACTGGTCGGAGAAGAAGTAGGGCACGCGGTCGTACGACACGTCCTGGCCGAGCATGGCCTTCGCGGCGGCGGGTCCGCTGTTCAGGGCGTTCGCCCAGTGCTCCACGCGCAGCCGGCCGCCGAAGAGGGGGTGGTCGACGGACGCGATGTCCCCGGCGGCGTAGATGTGCGGGTCGGAGGTGCGCAGCGAGGCGTCGACGGCGACGCCGCCGCCCTCGGCCCGGTCCGCCATGTGGAGCCCGGCGGCCTCCGCGAGCGAGGTGCGCGGCGCCGCGCCGATCGCGGCGAGCACGTCGTGGGCGGGGTGCTCCTCGCCGTCGTCGGTACGGGCGGCGAGGACCAGGCCGTCCTGTCCGGTGATCTCGGTCAGGCGGGCGCCGAAGTGGAAGCGGACGCCGTGTCCGGCGTGCAGGTCGGTGAAGATCTGGCCGACCTCGGGGCCGACGACGTGGTGCAGCGGGGTCGCCGAGGGGGCGACGACAGTGACCTCGGCGCCGTAGCCGCGGGCCGCCGCGGCCACCTCCAGGCCGATCCAGCCGGCTCCGGCGATGACCAGGTGCCCGTTGTCGCGGCCGAGGGCGGCGAGGACATTGCGCAGGCGTTCGGAGTGGGCGAGGCGGCGCAGGTGGTGCACGCCGACCAGGTCGGTGCCCGGGACGTCGAGACGGCGCGGCTCGGCGCCCGTGGCGAGCAGCAGCTTGTCGTAGTGCACGACCGTGTTGTCGCCGAGCTGCACGGACCGGCCGGCCCGGTCGATGGAGGTGACCACCTGGCCGAGGTGGAGTTCGATGTCGGCGCCCGCGTACCAGGCGGTCTCGTGGACGAAGACGGAGTCCCGCGCGTCCTTGCCCAGGAGGTAGCCCTTGGACAGGGGAGGCCGCTCGTACGGATGGTCGCGCTCGTCGCCGATGAGGATCACCCGGCCGCTGAAACCCTCCGCCCGGAGTGTCTCGGCCGCCTTCGCTCCGGCGAGTCCTCCGCCGATGATGACGAACGTCCGATGTGCGTCGACCACTTGATGCCTCCTCGGTACTTGGCTGCGCGGCGCCTCCACCTGCGAGCGTCCCGCACGCAGCGTGATGGCGAAAGAGGGTGTGCCCCGATCAGGTCACAGTCGGTGGGCATGTGGCCCGGTCATGGTCCAGTCTGCCCAACAGCCGTGAGTGTTCCGTGAAGGGACCGCGCGGAGACGTCCGTGAGTGCGGCGATCTGGTCGACGAGGACCCTCTTCCGGGCCCGGTCGTCGGGGGCCGCCGTGTACAGGGCGCGGAACTGCGGCTCCAGCCCTTCGGGCGCGCGTGCGGTGAGGGCGGCGGCGAGCTCGGCGATGACGATCCGCTGCCCGGCCCGGATGGCCTCCTGCTCGGTGCGCTGCATGACGTAACGGTCCGCGACGGCCTTGAGCACGGCGCACTCGTCGCGCACCTCGCGGGGGACGATCAGCTCGGCGCCGTACCTGCCGAGCCGTCCGGTGCCGTACGCGGTGCGGGTCGCGGTCTCGGCGGCGAGGCAGAACCTGCCGATGAGCTGGCTCGTCGCGTCCTTCAGCCGCGCCTGGGAGACCGCCGTGCCGTCGTAGCCGTGCGGCCACCACTCCTGGCCGGTGAGCCGGTCGAGGGCGTCGGCGAGCTGCTGGGGGGCGGTGTCCGCCGGGACGTACCGGCCGATGGCGACGGCCCAGATCTCCGCGCGCTCCGGCTCCGAGAAGAGGCAGCCGGGGTCGATGTGACCGGCGTGCAGACCGTCCTCGAAGTCGTGCACCGAGTAGGCGACGTCGTCGGACCAGTCCATGACCTGGGCCTCGAAGCACTTGCGGTCCCTGGGCGCGCCCTCGCGGGCCCAGGCGAAGACGGGCAGGTCGTCCTCGTACACCCCGAACTTCGGTGAGCCGGGGTCGGTGGGGTGCGCGCCCCGGGGCCAGGGGTACTTCGTGGCGGCGTCCAGGGCGGCCCTGGTGAGGTTGAGGCCGACGCTGACGAGCTCCCCGCCGCGGGGGTCGCGGACGAAGCGCTTGGGTTCGAGGCGGGTCAGCAGGCGCAGCGACTGGGCGTTGCCCTCGAAGCCTCCGCAGTCCGACGCGAAGTCGTTGAGCGCCTGTTCGCCGTTGTGGCCGAAGGGCGGGTGGCCCATGTCGTGGGAGAGGCAGGCGGCCTCGACGAGGTCGGGGTCGCAGCCGAGGGCGGCGCCGAGCTCCCGTCCGACCTGGGCGCACTCCAGGGAGTGGGTGAGGCGGGTGCGCGGGCTGGCGTCCCAGGCCCCGCTCCGGGTGCCGGGCGTGACGACCTGGGTCTTGCCGGCGAGCCTGCGCAGGGCGGCGGAGTGGAGCACCCGCGCGCGGTCGCGCTGGAACGCGGTGCGGCCGGGCCGTTTGTCGGGCTCGGTGTCCCAGCGCTCGGTGTCAGCCGCGCCGTAGGGCGTGTCCCGGGGGTCGTGCGTACCGTCCATGTCCCCGACAGTAGACGGGCGGGCCGACAGGAGGGGTCAGGCGGGGGCCAGGAGGTGCGTCAGGGCACCCTGCGCGGGGGCGTCCGCGGCACGGGCCTGGTCGTAGCGGTGCAGCAGGAGGCGCGCCATGGCCGGGTGCGCGCCGAGGGGGGCGGCGGCGATGCCCGGTGCGGCGGCGGCCGAGAGGGCCGCGAAGCGGCCGGGCGCCGTGAAGTACGAGGCGAGGGCCACCCGGTGGCGGCCCCGGGCGGCGAGGGCCCGCAGGGCGGCCGGCACGTCGGGCCCGGCCGCCGAGGCGTAGGCGGGGAGGACGGGGACCCCGCCGAGGCGGTCGCCGAGCATGGCGGCGGTGCGGCGCGCGTCGGCGTCCGAGTCGGGGTCGCGTGACCCGGCGGCGGCGAGCACGACGGCCGCGCTGCGGCTCGTGCCGTCCTCGTCCCGCCAGCCTGCCTCGACGAGCCGCTCGTACAGGGCCTCGACGAGCAGGGGGTGCGGTCCGAGCGGTGCCGCCACCCGGGTGCGGAGGCGGCTCGCGGCCGCCGCGGCCAGCGGCAGGTCGTGCCGGACGTGGTGGCCGCGGCCCAGCAGCAGCGGTACGAGCACGGCGTCGCCCCGGCCGATGCCGTCCAGGGTGTCCGGCAGCAGGGGTTCGTTCAGCTCGATGTGGCCGAGCCGGACGTCGAGGGCGGGCCGCAGTTCCCGTACCCGGTCCAGGAGCTCCAGGACGGTGCGCAGGGCCTGCGGGTCCCGGCTGCCGTGCGCGACGGCCACCAGGGTGGGGGCGGAACTGCGGATGCGGTGCATGGGCCTGCGGGTTCCGTTCAGGGAGACGAGGCTGAGCTGGGTCCCGAGCTGGGAGGTGACGCGGGTCAGGAGCTGCGCCGTGCTGTCGAGGGGCAGGGGCTCACGGGGGTGTTCCGGTGCCGTCTCCGTCATGGACCGATGGTGCCGCGCGGACGTTGCCGGGCCGTTTCGCACCCGTGACGGGTGTTTGCCTCGGTCTCACACGAGGACGGCCCGTGGTGTCGGTACCCGTTCACACCGTCCCCGCGAACCATTCACTCCCGCCGTTCGTCCTTCCCTCGAAGGATCAAGTACGAGCGCGGGGGGCGCCGCATGGGGCTGAGGACACCGGGGGGACCGGGCCGTGCGCGGCCGGGGGCCCTGGGAGGGCTCGCGGCCCGGCGGCCCCGGCTGCCCCGGACCCGGCGGGGGCAGCGCCGGCTGGTCCAGGCGCTGATGGTGGTGTGCGCCGTGGCGCTGGCGCCCGCGGCGTGGCTGCACACCACCGCCGACGCCCGGGTGCGGACGGCGGCGGACGCCCCGGCCCAGCAGGTCGCCGTGGTGTTCGGCGCGGGGCTGTGGGAGGGCCGGCCGTCGCCGTACCTGGCCCGCCGGCTCGACGCCGCCGCCGAGCTGTACACGAGCGGCAGGGTCCGGGTCGTGCTCGTCACCGGGGACAACAGCCGCCCGGAGTACGACGAACCGGATGCCATGCGCACGTATCTTGCCGCGCGCGGGGTGCCGGACGGCCGGATCGTCAGCGACCACGCGGGCTTCGACACCTGGGACTCCTGCGTCCGGGCCAAGCGGATATTCGGGGTCGACCGGGCCGTCCTGGTGAGCCAGGGCTTCCACATACGGCGGGCCATCGCCCTGTGCCGCTCCGCCGGGATCGACGCGTACGGGGTGGGGGTCGACGACGTGCACGACGTGACCTGGTACTACGGCGGGACGCGGGAGGTGTTCGCGGCGGGCAAGGCACTCCTGGAAGCGGTGTTCGAGCCGGATCCGCACTTCCTGGGGCCACGGGAGCCGGGGGTGACGGAGGCGCTCTCCGACGGCCTCGCGACGGCGGGCGGTCCGGGCTGAGACCGCGGGCGGCCCCGGAGGAAGGGGGCGTGGCCGCGCTCGCCGGGGAGCCGCGTGCCGTGGACGGAGTACGGCAGCCGGGCCTCCGTCACAGTGTCGCCACGGGCGCCGTCTCCGCGGACACCCAGGCGAGGTAGCGGTCGCTCCCGCGCACGACGGGCGTCGCGATGATCTCCGGTGTCCCGTAGTCGTGCGCCGCGAGGAGGTGGGACTCCAGCTCGTCGTACCGCTCGGCGGTGGTCTTGAAGAGCACCTGCCACTCCTGGCCGGTCTCGACGGCGCCCTCCCACCGGTAGACGGAGAGGACGGGCGCCGAGATCTGGGCGCAGGCGGCGAGCCGGGCCTCCACCGCGCCCCGGGCCAGGGCCCCGGCCTTCTCCTCGGTGTCGGTGGTGGTCAGTACGGTGAGCCATGCGGGCCGGGTCATCCCGGGTCTCCTCGTCGTCGGCGTCGGTGGCCCCTCGATTGTCGGCGGTCCCGGCGTCAGCCGCCGTACGGGTGCCGGGTCCTGGCCTCGCGCAGGGCGCGGCCCCACCAGACCAGCTGGTCGAGCATCCTCTTGGCCGCGCCGTCGGTAGCGGCGGGGTCCTTGGGCACGCCCCGGTCGTCGAAGAGGGCGCCCGCGCCGTGGAAGGAGACGGTGTCGCGCACGGAGACGGCGTGCAGTTCGGCGAAGACCTGGCGCAGGTGTTCGACCGCCCGCAGGCCGCCGGAGATCCCGCCGTACGAGACGAACGCGACGGGCTTGGCCTGCCATTCGGTGAAGTGCCGGTCGATGAGGCTCTTCAGCGGGGCCGGGTAGGAGTGGTTGTACTCGGGGGTCAGCACCACGAAGGCGTCGGCGGCCGCCAGCAGTGCGGTCGCGCGGGCGGCGCCGGTGGCGGGCGGTTCGCTGTCGGCGACGTCGACGAGTCCGGCCTCGATGTCCGGGTGGCCGGCCGCCTGCCCGAGGAACCACGTGGCGACGACGGGCCCGAAGCGGCCCTCGCGGTTGCTGCCGAGGATCACGGCCACCTTCAGCGGGGCCTCGGAAGGGACGGAAGCCGGAGCGGGAGCGGGAGTGTTGGGGTCCATGCACCGCAGACTCACACCTCAACCAGGATTGAGGTCAAGCGCCGCATGCCGGCACCTAGGCTGGAGGCCATGACGACCTCCGCACCGGATGTACCGGACGTACCGGGTGTACCGGATCTCCACGTCGAGTTCGACGGGCACCCGGCCACCGCCGAGGACCTGCGGATCCCGGCCTTCGCGGGCTTCGGCCATTTCACCGCGATGCAGGTCAGGGACCGCACGGTGCGCGGCCTCCCCCTGCACCTGGACCGCCTGGACGCCGCGAACCGGGAGCTGTTCGGAGCCCCGCTCGACGGGGAGCGGGTGCGCGCGCTGATCGGTCACGCGCTCGACGGCGCCGGGGCGCGCGACGCGTCGGTCCGGGTGCACGGCTTCAGGCCACCGGGCAGCGCGGCGACGGTGACGATGGTGACCGTGCGGGAGCCCGCCCGCCCGGACGCCGCGCCCCGGAGCCTGATGTCGGTCCCGTTCGCACGCTCCGTGCCGCACATCAAGCGGCCCGGCGAGTTCGGCCAGATCTACTACGGGGAGCAGGCCGGGCGGGCCGGCTTCGACGAGGCGCTGCTCGTCTCACCGGCGGGCATGGTGACCGAGGGCTCGGTCACCAACATCGGCTTCTGGGACGGCGCCTCGGTGGTCTGGCCGGACGCCCCGGCCCTGACCGGGATCACCATGGCGCTGCTGGAGCGCGGACTGGCCCGGACGGGCCGGCCGTCGGTACGCCACGGGGTGACGCTGGACGGGGTCGGCGCGTACCGGGCGGCGTTCGTCACCAACTCGCAGGGCATCGCGCCCGTCCACCGGATCGACGACACGGCCTTCGCCGTCGACGAGGACCTGATGGGACTGCTCGCCCGGGTCTACGACGACGCCCCCCGCGAGACCGTATGACCCGCGCGGCGTACGGGACCATGGAGCCCATGCGGATCCACATCGAGGCCACGGAACTCCCGGGCCGCACCTGCGGCCCCGACACCGACTTCTCGGGTTTCGACAACATCCATGTCGGCGTGCAGGCCCGGGACAGCCCCGGAGAACTGTTCGGGCTGCACCCCGGCGACGCGACGGCCGCCTCCTGGACCCTGGACTGCTCCGCCGTGTCCACCGCGGAGGGCGTCGAGGTGTCGGGGCCGTACGTCCAGAACCGGCTCGGGGGGCGCTTCGTCTACCTGTCCTGGGGCACGGTGGACGACTCGGGCGCCTTCACCATGTTCCGCCGGGCCAAGCTGATGATGAGCGACATCGCACCGGAGGTCCTGGAGGCCGCCGCACGGTCGGGACACCTCACCGCCCGCCTGCGCCTGAGCGACGACCGGGGGCAGCCCCGGTGCGCGCGCGTCCGGCCGCCGGACGTCGTCTGGTCCGCGACGGGCGGGGACGGCTCGCCCGGGACGTGAGGCGGGGCGAGGCGCGCAGGGCCTGGCGAACGGCGCGGGGCGGAAGGGCGACATGACACCGCCCTCACCGATCCCGGGGGGGGTGGGCCGGTGAGGGCAGTTGCCTTGGGGCCGGCGGGGGGCTGCCGTCCCGTGGGGGGGTAGAGAGCGTGTGCCCGGGCACCCCCACTCCATTCATGTGACCCGGGTCACACTCCGGGCGTCCCCGTGGTCACCCGATCGGCACCCGGGCGGCGCGGCGCCCCCGTCACCGCCGCGACCTGCGAGGGGCCGGACCGGCGGGCGCGCCCCCCGGGCCCGTACGGGTGAAAGCTGACGCTGCGTCAGCATGCGGCGGGCGGGCCGGGGCCGTTACCTCGGAGGCAGGACACATCCGTCTGCCCGGAGGATTCCCATGCGTAGCCCCGCCCGCCTCGTGACCGGTACCGCCGCTGCGGCCCTCACCGCCGCCGCGCTCGGACTCGGCGCCCCCTCCGCCCACGCGGACGGCCTCGGCAGACCGGGGCCCGCCGTCGCGCAGGCCGCACCCGGCAGCGCGGACTGCGGTCCCGGCGGACCGGTGGGGACCACGCAGGCGGCCTCCTGCGGCAGTGACGGGGTGATGGCCGGCCCGCTGTCCGCCCAGGACCCGGAGGACGAGGGGCCGTACGCGGCGGAGGACCCGTACGCCGCCGAGGACCCGTACGCGGCCGAGGGGCCCGACCTGGGCCGGGCGCCCGGTCCGGACGAGGAATCCGCCCCCGCCGACGACCCGGCGGCGGTCTCGGGGCCCTCCCGGCCGGAGGGGGACCCGGACGACGCGGACACCGGGCCGGACGGGGCAGGACCGGTCCAGCCGCCCGGGGCCGGCACGGGGACGGCGCCCGGGACGGGTCACCGCCCCGAGCCCGTACCGCCGTCGGAGACCGACCCCGGATCCGCGAAGCCGCCGCTGCCCCCGGGGCACCGGCCGACCACGGCTCCCAGCCCCGGCCGGCCCTCCGGCCACGTGGGGACGGGTGTCGGAGGCAGCGCCGCCCCCGACACCGCCCAGCTCGCCGCGGGCGCCGGGCTCGTCGGGGTGGCGTCCGTCGCCGGTGTCCTGCTGCTGCGCCGCCGCCGCGCTGACGACCTGCGCCGCTGAGGACGGCCGGCGGAGTACGGACGTGGACAGGACCGCGCTGCGGGCCCGGGCCTGGCTGGCGGGCATCGCCGCGCTGTGCGGCGTATGGCTGGTCCACAACGGAGCGGCCACCGGGACCGCGCCCCAGCCCTCCACCGCCCAGGCGTTCGCCGCGGGCCCCGGACCCCGTCCGGGCACCCGGGTCGCCGAACCGCTGCGCCCCTCCGCGCCGGTCAGGATCCGGATCCCGGGCATCGGTGTGGACGCGCCCATGACGGGGCTGAAGCTGGGCGAGGACGGGAGCCTCGACGCGCCGCCCGCCGAGGACGCCAATCTGGCGGGCTGGTACGAGGACGGCACGCCGCCCGGCGCCAAGGGCACCGCGGTGGTCGCCGGCCACGTCGACAACGCGGAGGGGCCGTCCGTGTTCTACGCCCTCGGATCGCTGGAGAAGGGGGCCGTGGTCGAGATCGACCGCGGGGACGGGCGTACCGCCGTCTTCTCGGTCGACGCGGTCGAGGTGTACGAGAACGACCGGTTCCCGGACAGGCGCGTCTACGGTGCCACCCCGGACGCCTCGCTGCGGCTGATCACCTGCGGCGGCGGGTTCACGCGCGAGACGGGCTACCTGGGCAACGTGGTGGTCTACGCGCACCTCGCCGAGGTGCGCTGACCGGGGCGCAACGGGGTGCGGAACGGCGGGCCGCCGGCCTGGGACTCAGGCCGTCCACTGGTCGAAGCCGAGCTTGGCGACCAGGGAGAACACCACGACCAGCAGGACCCCGCGGACGAAGTCGCTGCCCTTCCTGAGGGCCATCCGCGCCCCGATCATCGCCCCGGCCAGGTTGAACACGGCCATCAGCGCGGCGAGCTGCCACAGGACCGTGCCCTGGTAGGCGAACATCGCCAGCGCGCCGCCGTTGGTGCAGACGTTCACGATCTTGGCGTTGGCCGACGCGGTGACCAGGTCGAGGTGCAGGACGGCGGTCAGGGCCAGGACCAGGAAGGTGCCCGTGCCGGGCCCGAACAGCCCGTCGTAGAAGCCGATGCCGCCGCCGACCAGCACGATCGCGGTGACCGTGCGGGCCCGTGTGACCGTGCGTGCCGTACCGTCGCCGGCCGCCGCCGCGCCGAAGCCCGGCCGCAGCATCACGAAAGCCGCGACGGCGAGCAGCACCACCATGATCACCGGCCGCAGCACGTCGCTGCTGATCCCGGCGGCGAAGAACGCTCCGGTCATGGATCCGGCCAGGGCCATGAGCCCGATCCGCACGGCGGTCCCCACCCGGACCGGCGCCTTGCGCAGGTAGGTCACGGCGGCACCCGACGTGCCGACGATGGCCACCGCCTTGTTCGTGCCGAGGACGTGCGCGGCCGGGACGTGCGGCAGGCCCAGCAGCAGGGCGGGCAGGAGGAGCAGTCCGCCTCCGCCCACCACCGCGTCGATCCAGCCCGCGGCGGCTGCGGCCAGGCAGAGGACGACCAGGGTGGTGAGGGTTATCTCAGGCATGCTCGCGACCTTAAGCAGGTGGTGGGTACACCGTCCAACCGGTTGTCCGCGCCCTCACAGGGGGCACCGTGACGCGCTGAGCGCAAGGTTCCTCCCGGGAAACAGGAGGGATGCGGCCGGGTAACACCCACCGCGCACGCTCGACGGCATGAGGACACGGACGGGAGAGACGGCGCGCGTGGCGGTGGCCGGCGCCGGGACGGCGGGAGCGCGGCCCGCCTCCCGGGCGCGCGGCGCCGCCGTCACCGTCACCGGTGAGGGCGGGCGCGCACCGTACGACGCGGCGCGAACGGCGGGACGCCCCGTCCGGCACGGCGGGCCCGGGACCCCGGCACCGTCCGCCCCGCGCCCCTCCCCCTCCCCCGCCCCCGCCGGTACGTCCCCGCTCCACCCGCCCACCAACGACGGAGGCTTCTGATGCCGGTGCCCAATCCCCCGACCGCCCCCACCGCGGGCGTGCCGACGATCGTGGTCGTCGGGCACGGCATGGTCGGACAGCGGTTCCTGGAGGCTCTCGCCGACCGCGGTCTGACCGCCGCGGCGGGCACCGCCAGGGTCGTCGTGCTCTGCGAGGAGCCCCGTCCCGCCTACGACCGGGTGCAGCTGACCTCGTACTTCTCCGGGCGGACGCCGGAGGACCTCTCGCTCGTCGAGCCGGACTTCATGGAGCGCCACGGCATCGAGCTGCGCGTCGGCGACCCGGCGGAGAGCGTGGACCGCGCGGCGCGCACCGTCACCGCGCGCTCGGGGGAGACCTTCGGCTACGACACGCTGGTGCTGGCCACCGGCTCGTACCCCTTCGTCCCGCCCGTCCCCGGCAAGGACACCGAGGGCTGCTTCGTCTACCGCACCATCGAGGACCTCCGCGCCATCGAGGAGTACGCGCGGACCGCCCGGACCGGCACGGTGGTCGGCGGCGGGCTCCTCGGCCTGGAGGCGGCGGGCGCGCTCAAGGGCCTCGGACTCGACACGCACGTCGTCGAGTTCGCGCCCCGCCTGATGCCGGCCCAGGTCGACGACGGCGGCGGCGCCGCGCTGCTGCGCACCATCGAGGGCATGGGCCTCTCGGTGCACACGGGCGTCGGCACCCAGGAGGTCACCGCGGGCGAGGACGGCCGGGTCGCCGGGATGGCGCTCTCGGACGGTTCCTCGCTCGCCACCGACCTGGTCGTCTTCTCCGCGGGCGTACGCCCCAGGGACCAGCTCGCCCGCGACTGCGGCCTGGCGGTCGGCCCGCGCGGCGGCGTCGTCGTCGACGACGAGTGCCGCACCTCCGACAGCGCCGTCTTCGCCGTCGGCGAGTGCGCGCTCGCCTCGGACGGCCGGGTCTACGGGCTGGTGGCGCCGGGTTACGAGATGGCGCTGACGGCCGCCGAGGTGATCGCGGGCAACGCGGCGTCCTTCACCGGCGCCGACCTCTCGACGAAGCTGAAGCTGCTCGGGGTGGACGTCGCCTCGTTCGGCGACGCGCACGGCGCCGCCGAGGGCTGCCTCGACGTGGTGTACGCCGACTCGCGTTCGGGTGTGTACAAGAAGCTGGTGATGGGCCGGGACGGCACACTGCTCGGCGGCGTACTGGTCGGTGACGCCGACCAGTACGGCACCCTGCGGCCGATGACCGGCACGGTGCTCCCCGTCGCCCCGGAGCAGCTGGTGCTGCCGGCCGGTGCGGGCGGGCCGGTCGCCCTCGGCCCGTCGTCGCTGCCCGACGAGGCCGTCATCTGCTCCTGCCACAACGTCACCAAGGGAGCGGTCCGCGAGCACGGCACGCTGCCCGAGGTGAAGAAGTGCACCAAGGCCGGTACGGGCTGCGGGAGTTGCGTCAAGGTCATCGGACAGCTACTGCCCCGGTCCGAGGACCGGGGGCTGTGCGGGTGCTTCGCGTACACCCGCAGCGAGCTGTACGAGATCGTCCGCACCCTCGGCATCACGACGTACGCCGGGCTCCTGGACTCGCACGGCCGCGAGGCGGCGCGCGGGGGCGACGGCTGCGAGGTCTGCAAGCCGACGGTCGGCTCGGTCATCGCCTCGCTCGCCCCCACGGTCGGCGCGAGCGGCTACGTCCTGGACGGGGAGCAGGCCGCCCTCCAGGACACCAACGACCACTTCCTGGCCAACCTCCAGCGCAACGGCTCGTACTCGGTGGTGCCGCGCATCCCCGGCGGGGAGATCACCCCGGAGAAGCTGATCGTGATCGGCGAGGTGGCCCGGGACTTCGGCCTCTACACGAAGATCACCGGCGGTCAGCGGATCGACCTGTTCGGCGCCCGCGTCGACCAGCTCCCGCTGATCTGGACCCGCCTCGTGGACGCGGGCTTCGAGTCGGGGCACGCCTACGGGAAGTCCCTGCGCACGGTGAAGTCCTGCGTGGGGCGGACCTGGTGCCGCTACGGGGTGCAGGACTCGGTCGCGATGGCGATCGGCCTGGAGCTGCGCTACCGGGGCCTGCGCTCCCCGCACAAGCTGAAGTCGGCGGTCTCGGGCTGCGCCCGGGAGTGCGCGGAGGCCCGCGGCAAGGACTTCGGGATCATCGCCACGGCGCAGGGCTGGAACCTCTACGTCGGCGGCAACGGCGGGGCCACCCCGCGCCACGCGGACCTCCTCGCACAGGACCTCTCCGACGCCGAACTGGTCCGTCTCATCGACCGGTTCCTGATGTTCTACATCCGTACGGCGGACCGCCTGGAGCGCACCTCGACCTGGCTGGACCGGATCGAGGGCGGCCTGGACCACGTGCGGGACGTCGTCGTCCACGACTCGCTGGGCCTCTGCGACGAGCTGGAGCGCCTGATGGCCGACCACGTCGGCGGCTACCGCGACGAGTGGGCCGAGACCATCGACGACCCGGAACGGCTGCGGCGCTTCGTCACCTTCGTCAACGCCCCGGACGCGCCCGACCCCTCGGTCAGGTTCGTCCCCGAGCGCGACCAGGTCAAGCCCGACCTGGACATCCTCGCGGGCCCGGTGCTCGCCGTCCGCACCCTCGAAGGGACCTCCTCCTGATGACGACCCGGACGCCGGAGACCACGCGGAACACCCGGACCATAAGGCTCGCGGACGGGGACGGCTGGCTCACGGTCTGCGACCTCTCGCTGCTGACCCCGGGGCGCGGCGTGGCCGCGCTCCTCCCGGACGGCCGGCAGGTAGCGCTGTTCGTGGACCGGTCGGGGCGCGCCTACGCGATCGACAACCGCGACCCGTTCACCGGTGCGTACGTCCTCTCCCGCGGCCTGGTCGGCTCGGCGGGAGGACGGCCGTTCGTCGCGTCGCCCCTGCTGAAGCAGCGCTTCGACCTGGAGACGGGTGCCTGCCTGGACGACGACGAGGTCACCGTGCCGGTCTTCCCGGTGCGCGCGGACTGACTTTCCGGGGCGCGGGGGCGTTCGGGGAGCCGGGATCGGAGCGGACGGACGGGAAGCCCGCGCGGGAACGCACCCCGGACGCCCCGGCGCGCCCGCCCCGGAAGGACCCGAACCCGACCTGTTCATGACACGTTGAGGTCCCGGTCACCGCGCACCCCTACTGTCCTGACGTTCGACCCGCCGGGCCGACCGGACCGGCGGGCCCGCACGTCACCCGTGGAGTGATCGTGGAACGTCGGACCTTCTTGCGCACAGCGGTGATCGGCAGCTCGGCGGCGGCCTTCGGCGGCACCCTGTGGCGGGGTGCCGCCTTCGCGGACCCGGCCCAGCCGGCCCCCGGCCCCTACGGCGCGCTGCGGGCCGCCGACGGCAACGGCATCCTGCTGCCCGCCGGCTTCACCAGCAGGGTCATCGCCCGCTCCGGGCAGAGCGTCCCCGGCACCTCGTACGCCTGGCACAGCGCACCGGACGGCGGCGCCACCTTCACCGACGGCAGCGGCTGGATCTACGTCTCCAACGCCGAGGTGTCCGCGAGCAGCGGCGGCGGGGCGAGCGCGGTGCGCTTCGACTCCTCGGGCACGGTGACGTCGGCGTACCGGATCCTGTCCGGCACGAACACCAACTGCGCGGGCGGCCGGACCCCGTGGAACACCTGGCTCTCCTGCGAGGAGGTCACCCGCGGCTTCGTGTACGAGACCGACCCGTGGGGGGTGAAGGCCGCCGTGCAGCGCCCCGCGATGGGCCGCTTCAAGCACGAGGCCGCGGCGGCCGACCCCGACCACGGCTACGTCTACCTGACCGAGGACGAGACCGACGGGCGCTTCTACCGCTTCCGCCCGACCACCTGGGGCACGCTCTCGTCCGGCACGCTCCAGGTGCTCGTCGCGGGCAGCGGCACGTCGGGGCCGGTGACCTGGGCGACGGTGCCCGACCCGGACGGCTCGCCCACCCAGACCCGCTACCAGGTCTCCGGCGCCAAGGTGTTCAACGGCGGCGAGGGCTGCTTCTACGCCGCGGGCACCTGCTGGTTCACCACCAAGGGCGACAACCGGGTGTGGGCGTACGACGCGAACGCCTCGTCCCTCTCGCTGGCCTACGACGCCTCGCTCGTCACGGGCGGCAGCGCCCCGCTGACCGGCGTCGACAACGTCACCCGCGCCGCCTCCGGTGACCTGTACGTCGCGGAGGACGGGGGCAACATGGAGATCTGCCTGATCACCCCGGCCGACACCGTCGCCCCGTTCCTGCGGATCAGCGGCCAGTCCGGGTCCGAGATCACCGGCCCGGCCTTCTCCCCCGACGGCCGCAGGCTCTACTTCTCCTCGCAGCGCGGAACCAGCGGGAGTTCGTCCGGCGGCATCACCTACGAGGTCACGGGGCCGTTCCGCTCCTGACGCGCCCCGGAGGCGGCGGGCGCGGCCACCCTCGGCGCGCCCGCCGCCTCCGCGCGGCTCACGCCTGTCCGCCGACGGCGGCCGGGTCCATCCAGACGACCTCCCAGATGTGGTGGTCGGGGTCCTGGAAGGAACGGCCGTACATGAAGCCCTCGTCCACGGGGTCGTTCGCGGGCGACCCGCCGTTGGCGAGCGCGGCGTCGGCCAGTTCATCGACCTTCTCGCGGCTCTCCGCGCTCAGGGCGAGCAGGACCTCGGTCGTCGCCGAGGCGTCGGCGATCTCCTTCCTGGTGAACTCCTTGAAGCGCGGCTCGCTGATGAGCATGGCGAAGATCGTGTCGCTGATGACCAGACAGGCCGTCGTGTCGTCGCCGAACCGGGGATCGAAGCCGAACCCGAGCCCGGCGAAGAAGTCCTTCGTCGTCCCCAGGTCCTTGACCGGCAGGTTCACGAAGATCATCTGAGGCATGGTGTCCCACTCTTCCGTCCGGCACCCCGGGGGTGCTCCCGGGCGCTCCCTGCGAGCGCCCGGGAGGTAGACGACGGGGCACCGCGAAACTCATCGCCCGCCGGCCTTTCCGCACGCGCGGGTGTCAGGACACCGCGAGCGGGGCTCCGCCCCTGATCAGGTCGGCGCCCAGCGGGGTGAGGGTGTGCAGGACCGAGCTGCCGTGGCGCAGGGTGCGGACCAGACCGGCCTCGCGCAGCACACAGGCGTGCTGGCTCGCCGAGGCCAGCGAGACCCCGGTCCTGCGGGCCAGTTCACTCGTCGTGCACCCGTCGCCTATGGACCGCAGGACGGTGGAGCGGGTGTGGCCCACCAGCCGCCCGAGCCAGGGGCCCGGTTCGGCGGCGGCGGGGGCGCCGGGGTGGGTGACCGGATAGACGAGGACCGGCGGGAGCGACGGGTCGCGGTAGACGACGGGGGTGCCCCGGCAGAAGAACGACGGCTGGAGGAGCAGCCCCCGCCCGTCCAGGCGCAGTTCGCGGTCGACGGGGTAGTCGGCCTCCAGCACCGGGGCGCGCCAGCGGATCATCGGCGGCAGGGTGGCCAGCAGCTCGTCCGCGCCCCCGTCCAGCAGGGCCCGGCCCCGGACGGCCCGGTCGGCCTCGACGCTCGCCCGGATGTGCGGCCAGTACGGCTCGACGGCGGCCCGGTGGTAGGCGCGCAGGGTGGAGATGAGGCGCCCGAGGGGCTCCGTACGGCCCTCGGCGAGCGCCTCGGGCAGGGCGGCAGCCGCCGGGGAGGGCACGGCGGGCGCCCTCCGGGCCGTCGAGGGGCCCGCCGACAGCAGGCGGAGTTCCTCGCGCATCCGGTCCACCGGGGTGTCGCGCAGCGCCTCCATTCCGGCGTCGAGACCGAATGGCCCGGCGGCCCCCTGCGAAGGCGTCAGGAAGTCGGGGAAATAACCACGCGGCGGAACCACCGCGGACAGCAGGCGCGCTTCACCATTCAGCCTGGCCCGGGATTCGTCGCGCCATTTCCCGAACACGGTGGAACCCCGCCGGTCCCTCAACCGGTGGAAACTGAGAATGGTTTCCCACATCGCGTCCGGCCCCGTGGCCATCCGCACGCGCGAAAGGTCCACTCCGGACACATGGATACGCAGCATCGATCCCCCACCTGTTGCACCCGCAATTGCCCCCACCGAAGCGTATACACAGCGTGACGGGTGGTCACCACGGGGTTTCGGCCACAGTTGAAACGTCTCGCCCGTTCCCCCGCCGGAGGAAAGGCTGTACGTCGTCGGGCGCGTTACCGGAGTCACCGGTGAGCGGGTGGGGGCCGTGGGGGCCCTGCCCGTTCGGCGGCGGTGAGCGACGGTGCGGCTCCGCACCCGGCAGGGGTAAGCGGGTGCGGTCCGGGGGTGGGGATCCCCGGACCGCACCTGGACCGTGGGAGCCCTCTTTGCGCACCGAACGGTGAAAAGCCAACAACTCGAATGGTTGGCCGTTCAATTGACGAAGCGGCGGCACCCCCGCACAGGGTGCCGCCGCTTCCGGGTAATCCGGTTCCGCCGGCGGGCCCGGTGAGGGTCCCTGTGGGCCGCCGACGGTATCCGGAATCGTGGCGGTCTCTCGCCGCGGGGCTCAGCGGCTGTCGCTGCCCCGCGATTCGGCCGCGGCCCGGCCCGCTTCGAGCCGGGCGACCGGAATGCGGAACGGCGAGCAGGAGACGTAGTCCAGGCCCGCCTCGTGGAAGAAGTGCACCGACTCGGGGTCGCCGCCGTGCTCACCGCAGATGCCGAGCTTGAGATCCGGGCGGGTGGCCCGGCCGGCCTCCACGGCGCTGCGCACGAGGGCGCCGACGCCGTCCCTGTCGATCGTCTCGAACGGTGACACCCCGAAGATGCCCTTCTCCAGGTACGCGGTGAAGAACGAGGCCTCCACGTCGTCACGGGAGAAGCCCCAGACCGTCTGGGTGAGGTCGTTCGTGCCGAAGGAGAAGAACTGCGCGGCCTCGGCGATCTGGCCGGCGGTCAGCGCGGCGCGGGGCAGCTCGATCATCGTGCCGATGGTCAGCCTGAGTTCCGTGCCGGTCGCCGCCTCCACCTCCGCGATGACCTGGACGGCCTCGTCGCGGACGATCTCCAGCTCCTGGACCGTGCCGACGAGCGGGATCATGATCTCGGCGCGCGGGTCGCCCTTGGCGTTCCTGCGGTGCGCGGCCGCCTCCGCGATGGCCCGGACCTGCATCGCGAACAGCCCGGGGATGACCAGGCCGAGGCGGACACCGCGCAGGCCCAGCATCGGGTTCTGCTCGTGCAGCTTGTGGACGGCCTGCAACAGGCGCAGGTCGTTCTCGTTGGCGTCCTTGCGGGACTCGGCGAGCGCGACCCGTACGGAGAGCTCGGTGATGTCGGGCAGGAACTCGTGCAGCGGCGGGTCGAGCAGCCGGACGGTGACGGGCAGCCCGTCCATCGACTCGAACAGCTCGATGAAGTCGGCCTTCTGGAGCGGCAGGAGCGCTGCCAGCGCGGCCTCGCGCTCGTCGTCGGTGTCCGCGAGGATCAGCTTCTCGACCATCTCGCGGCGCTCGCCGAGGAACATGTGCTCGGTGCGGCACAGGCCGATGCCCTGGGCACCGAAGCGGCGGGCCCGCGAGGCGTCCTCGGCGTTGTCCGCGTTCGCCCGTACCCGCAGGCGGCGCACCCGGTCGGCGTACGCCATGATCCGGTGCACGGCGGCGACGAGTTCGTCGGCGTCGTCGGCGCCGGCGTGCATGCGGCCCTCGAAGTACTCCACGACCGGGGACGGCACGACGGGCACCTCGCCGAGGTACACCTTGCCGGTGGAGCCGTCGACGGAGACGAGGTCGCCCTCCTCCACGACGGTGTCCCCGACGGTGAGCCGGCGGCGCTTGGTGTCGACCTCGATCTCCTCGGCGCCGCACACGCACGTCTTGCCCATGCCGCGGGCGACGACGGCGGCGTGCGAGGTCTTGCCGCCGCGCGAGGTCAGGATGCCCTCGGCGGCGATCATGCCGTCGAGGTCGTCGGGGTTGGTCTCGCGGCGGATGAGGATGACCTTCTCGCCGGACCGCGACCACTTGACGGCGGTGTACGAGTCGAAGACGGCCTTGCCGACGGCGGCGCCGGGCGACGCCGCGATGCCGCGGCCCAGCAGCACGCTGGCGGCACCGTGGTCGAAGCGCGGGAACATCAGCTGCGCGAGCTGGGCGCCGTTGACGCGCTGGAGCGCCTCCGCCTCGTCGATGAGGCCCTGGTCGACGAGCTGGGTGGCGATACGGAAGGCGGCACCGGCGGTGCGCTTGCCGACCCTGGTCTGGAGCATCCAGAGCCGGCCGCGCTCGATGGTGAACTCGATGTCGCAGAGATCCCTGTAGTGGGTCTCCAGGGTCTCCATGATCTTCATCAGCTGGTCGTACGACGCCTTGTCGATCGACTCCAGGTCGGCGAGCGCCACCGTGTTGCGGATACCGGCGACGACGTCCTCGCCCTGCGCGTTCTGGAGGTAGTCGCCGTAGACGCCCTGGTGGCCGCTGGCCGGGTCACGGGTGAAGGCCACGCCCGTGCCGGAGTCGGGGCCGAGGTTGCCGAAGACCATCGAGCAGATGTTGACGGCCGTGCCGAGGTCGCCGGGGATCCGCTCCTGACGGCGGTAGAGCTTGGCCCGGTCGGTGTTCCACGAGTGGAAGACCGCCCTTATGGCCAGGTCCATCTGCTCCCGCGGGTCCTGCGGGAAGTCCCGCCCGGCGTCCCGGGTGACGATCGCCTTGAACTCCTCGACGAGCCCCTTCAGGTCGGCCGCGTCCAGGTCCACGTCGACCGTGACGCCCTTGGCCTCCTTCGCGGCCTCCAGCGCCTCCTCGAAGAGGTCGCCGTCGACGCCGAGCACGGTCTTGCCGAACATCTGGATGAGACGGCGGTAGGAGTCCCAGGCGAAGCGCTCGTCGCCGGCCTGGGCGGCGAGACCCACGACCGAGGCGTCGGAGAGGCCGATGTTGAGGACCGTGTCCATCATGCCGGGCATCGAGAACTTCGCCCCGGACCGGACGGACACCAGCAGCGGGTCGTCGGCCTGGCCGAGGTTCTTGCCCATCCGCTTCTCGAGCGCGTCCAGGTGGGCGCTGACCTCGTCGCGCAGTTCGGCCGGCTCGTCACCGCTGTCGAGGTAGACCTTGCACGCCTCGGTGGTGATCGTGAAACCCGGAGGGACGGGCAGCCCGAGGTTGGTCATCTCGGCGAGGTTGGCACCCTTGCCGCCCAGGAGGTCCTTCAGATCCTTGTTGCCCTCGGTGAAGTCGTAGACGAACTTCCGGGGATCTTTGTTTTCCGACACGGGTCTCGACTCCTCGAGGACGCGGTGGCTGCCCTGACGGCGAGGAACATACCCAGATCGAAGGTGTCCCGGTACGGCCACTTGCGCGTCGCGAGGTCCCAACCACCCGTCCGCCAGCAGATCGAAAGTGAAGGGCGGGCGGCCCCGGGAAGGCGCACGCTTCACCTCTTGAATTCACTCTCACGATGAGTTCATGGAAGTCCGCCGAACACTACGCTGAGTAGCGGATGGCTTGACCGGTCGAAAATAAGACGCCTGGCACCCAGTGCCACTATTTGAGAAGTGCAGCACCACATTAACCGCTCATATGAGCCATGGGCGCCTCAAGGGTGGCGAGAATCACGCCCCGGTCCGCGCTCAGATGTCATCATTCGGACGCCCGCGGGCCCACTTGATGTCACCGCAGAGCTACGCAGCATCCACACAAAGTGACCGTAGGGTCGCCGGGTGGTGATCGCATGCATGCGATCACCGTCGGGCCGCGCGGGAGAGCGCCGAATCTCGCGAAAAAGCCCGCTCATGTGAGCGGGCTTCTTGGTAGGGCACTGGGTGCCCCTCGCGTCGGAGCGGCGGTCAGCCGCCCGAGGTGTCCAGCTCCGCGTCGGCACTCACGCCCGAGCAGTCGTACGGGTCCTTCAGCCAGCCGTCCGGCAGCGCCACCCGGTTGTTGCCGGAGGTACGCCCCCGGGGCCCGTCCGCGCCGTCCGGCCAGGGCTGGTCCAGGTCGAGCTCCTGGAGCTGTCCGCCCAGCTCCTCCAGCGAGGAGGTGACCGCGAGCTTCCTGCGCATGTCCGAGCCGACCGCGAAGCCCTTGAGGTACCAGGCCACGTGCTTGCGGAAGTCGATCACGCCCCGGCTCTCGTCGCCGATCCACTCCCCCAGCAGCGTCGCGTGGCGCAGCATGACGTCCGCGACCTGGCGCAGGACGGGCTCCTGCCGCACCCCCGTCCCCTCGAAGGCGGCGACCAGGTCGCCGAAGAGCCAGGGGCGCCCGAGGCAGCCGCGGCCCACGACGACGCCGTCGCAGCCCGTCTCGCGCATCATCCGCAGGGCGTCGTCGGCGCTCCAGATGTCGCCGTTGCCGAGGACCGGGATCTCCGGGACGTGCTCCTTGAGCCGGGCGATCGCGTCCCAGTCGGCCGTGCCGCCGTAGTGCTGGGCGGTGGTCCTGCCGTGCAGGGCGACGGCCGTGACACCCTCCTCCACGGCGATGCGGCCCGCGTCGAGGTAGGTGGTGTGGTCGTCGTCGATGCCCTTGCGCATCTTGATGGTGACCGGGAGGTCCCCCGCCCGGGTCACGGCCTCACGGAGGATCGCGCGCAGGAGCGGCCTCTTGTACGGCAGGGCGGAGCCGCCGCCCTTACGGGTGACCTTGGGGACGGGGCAGCCGAAGTTCAGGTCGATGTGGTCGGCGAGGTCCTCGTCCACGATCATGCGGACCGCCTTGCCGACGGTGACCGGGTCCACCCCGTAGAGCTGGATGGAGCGCGGTGTCTCGCTCGCGTCGAAGTGGATGAGCTGCATGGTCTTCTCGTTGCGCTCGACCAGCGCCCGCGTGGTGATCATCTCGCTGACGAACAGCCCCTTGCCGCCCGAGAACTCACGGCACAGGGTGCGGAAGGGCGCGTTGGTGATGCCGGCCATGGGGGCGAGCACGACCGGCGGCTGCACGGTGTGCGGGCCGATCCGGAGCAGCGGGAGGGCGGGGGCGAGCGTGGTCATGGCCCCATTGTCCCGTACCCGCGCGGCGGCGCGGAGACCGCCCGTCCGGGGCCCGTGCGGAACCGCCCCCTCAGGCCCCGGCGAGGACCGGGCCCGAGGCGGGCTGCGCGGCGTCGGCGAGGGCCGACTCCATGAGCCGGTCCAGGCCCTGCCGCGACTCCTCGTCCGAGGGGACGTACGTCACCAGGCGCGGGCCGACCGAGGGCCCCAGCCACAGGTCGGTGTGGTCGAGCCTGAGCAGTCCCACCCGGGCGTTGCGGAAGATCTTGGTGCGGTTGGCGGGACCGACGACCTCGTGCCGGGCCCAGATCTCGCCGAACTCGGGTGAGGCCGCCTCCAGCCGGGCCAGCAGCGCCTTCCAGGGCGGCTCGGCCAGATGTTCCGCCATCGAGGCGCGGAACTTGGCGGCCATCACCCGGCGCGTACCGGGCAGGTCGACGACGGCGGCGCGCCAGTCCTCGTCGGTGAAGGCGAGCAGCATGCAGTTGCGGTCCTGGGGGGCGACGGCGTCCAGGTCGCACAGCAGCCGGCCGTAGGTCCGGTTGTAGGCGAGGATGTCGTACCGGCTGTTCTGGATGCAGGCGGGGAAGGGCTCCAGGCGCGTGAGCATCTCCTGGAGCGCCGGGGTGATGCCCGCGCAGTCCGAGCCGGGCGCGGGGTCGGCGGCCCCGGCCAGGGCGAAGAGGTGGGTGCGCTCGCTGCGGTCGAGCAGCAGCGCGCGGGCCAGGGAGTCGAGGACCTGGGGCGAGACCTGGATGTCGCGCGCCTGTTCCAGCCACGTGTACCAGGTGACGCCGACGGCCGAGAGCTGCGCGACCTCCTCACGCCGCAGGCCGGGGGTGCGCCTGCGGCGGCCGCGGGGCAGACCGACCTGCTCGGGGGTGATCCGCTCGCGGCGGCTGCGGAGGAATCCGGCGAGTTCGTTCCGCCGGACGTCTGTGTCGGTCGCCTCGGTCACGGTCGTCATGCTCCCAGGGTGCCGAACGTACGGGCGTATTGCCAGGTGCTGCCGGTACCAGGATAAGGAGACTCTGGTACCAGGCTGGGTTCCGGTCCATCGTCGACGGCGTGAGTGAATCCTCTGTACTGAACCACGTGTCCGCCCCCGGCGCCCCGGTGGTGCGCCACGACCACCCCGGGCCGGTGCTCGGCGGGCTCGGGCTGTTCACCGTGCTGCTCGGCGCGGCCCTGCCGCTCATCGACTTCTTCATCGTGAACGTCGCCCTGCCGACCATCGACCACGACCTGGCCGCGGGCCCCGCCCTGCTCGAACTGGTCGTCGCCGGATACGGCCTCTCCTACGCCGTCCTGCTCGTCCTCGGCGGGCGCCTGGGCGACATGGCCGGACGGCGCAGGCTCTTCCTCGCCGGGATGGCGGCCTTCGGCCTCACCTCCCTCGCCTGCGGGCTGGCCCCGGACGCCTGGACGCTCGTGGGGGCGCGGGTGGCGCAGGGCGCCGCGGCCGCGCTGATGCTGCCGCAGGTGCTCGCCACCATCCAGGCGTCGACGGCCGGGCACCGCAGGGCACGGGCCATGAGCCTGTACGGGGCGACCGCCGGGCTCTCCATGGTCGCCGGCCAGATCCTCGGCGGCGTCCTGGTCTCCGCCGCCCCGCTCTCCTCGCTCCTCGGCGAGAGCGCGGGCTGGCGGTCGGTCTTCCTGGTGAACGTCCCGGTGGCGGTCGTGGGCTTGGTCCTGGCCGTCCGCTCGGTGCCGGAGAGCCGGTCGGACCGGCCCGCCCCCGTCGACGTACCGGGCACGCTCCTGCTGGCCCTGTCGCTGGTGACGCTGCTCGCCCCGCTGACGGAGGGGCGGGCGGCGGGCTGGCCGCTGTGGACCTGGGTGTCGCTGGCCCTGTTCCCGTTCGCCGCGGTCGCCTTCTACCGGGTGGAGCGCCGGGCCGACGCGCTCGGGCGGACACCGCTGGTGCCGCCGAGCCTGCTGCGGCTGGAATCGCTGCGGCGCGGTCTCGCCCTGGTGGTGCCGTTCTCGATCGGCTTCGGCGGCTTCATGTTCGTGATCGCGGTGGCCCTCCAGCAGGGTCTGGAGATGGGCCCGGCCGCGGCGGGGCTGTCGCTGGCGCCGATGGCCGCCGCCTTCTTCGCCGCCTCGCTGGCCGGTCCCCGGCTGGTACGGCGCTTCGGCAGCCGGGTCGTGACGGCGGGCGGGGTGATCCAGGGCGCCGGCGTCACGGTACTGGCGCTGACCGTGTGGCACGGCTGGCCGGACCTCGGGCTGCTGGGGCTGCTGCCGGGCGTCGCGGTCGCGGGGCTGGGGCAGGGGCTGCAACTGCCCGTCCTGATGCGGATCGTGCTCTCCGACGTACCGGCGGAGCGGGCCGGGGTCGGCGGCGGCGTGATGACGACGACCCAGCAGGCCGCCCTCGCGCTCGGCGTCGCCACCCTCGGGACGCTGTTCCTCGCGCTGGCGCCCGGGGCGGGGATGCGGGACGCGCTGGTCGTGACGCTGCTCGTGCAGCTGGCGGCCGTCGTCCTGACGGTGCTGCTGAGCCTGCGGCTGCCGCGCGCGGTGGGATGAGGGAAACGGACGCGGGCCCGGATCACGAGGTGATCCGGGCCCGCGTCGTACGGGTGGTGCGGGGAGGTCAGCTCCCGGCCGGCGCGTCCTGCGCCGGTGCGGCCGCCGCGGCGGCGCGCTCACGCATCTTGCGCACCAGCTCCTGCTTCTTGTCCTCGGCGGCCCTGCGGTCGTCGTTGCGCGCGGTGCCCGCGCCCTGCTGTTCGGCGCGGGACAGCTTCTTGCGCTGTCCGCCCACGCCGAGGAGGTTGTTGCGGCTCTTGGCCACGGGGTTCTCCCGTTCGTAGTGAGGAAGTGAGGATGACGCGTCGTGTATCGATCCGATGGGCGACGGGCGGTCGGGCCCGTCGCACGCTCACTCGTAGATCTGGAAGAACGAAGACATGGCGAAAAGGTACCCCGGCCGGAGAACGTCCTCATCCGGTTATTACCGGCCACCCGCCCGCGCGGGCTCAGGACCTCGGGTCGACGGTGGCCTGGTGGGCCTCCGTCAGATGCTCCTCGGCCTTCAGCCAGGGCAGGAACTGCGCCCCCTTGCGCCAGCCGCAGGTGTCGCAGGTCAGCTGCCGCCGCGTCCCCGACTTCCGCACGTGGACGACGTGTTCACGGCCGTGCTGGTCCCATCGGCTGACCTTGCTCGTGGTCGTGGACGGCATCCTGGCCTCCCTGTGGACGAGTGCGCCCAGTGTGCACGAGGCCCCCTGTCCCGCGTGGCGGAACAGGGGGCCCCGGGCCGGAGCGGGTGCCGTCAGCAGCCCAGCAGGCGGGAGCCGAGGTAGCCCTGGATCTGGTCCAGGGAGACGCGCTCCTGCTTCATCGTGTCGCGCTCGCGCACGGTCACCGCGTTGTCGTCGAGGGTGTCGAAGTCGACGGTGACGCAGAACGGCGTGCCGATCTCGTCCTGGCGGCGGTAGCGGCGGCCGATGGCGCCCGCGTCGTCGAACTCGATGTTCCAGTTCTGCCGCAGGTCGGCGGCGAGGCCCTTGGCCTTCGGCGACAGCTGCGGGTTGCGGGACAGCGGGAGGACGGCGACCTTGACCGGCGCGAGGCGCGGGTCGAGGCGCATCACGGCGCGCTTCTCCATGACGCCCTTGGCGTTGGGGGCCTCGTCCTCGCTGTAGGCGTCGAGGAGGAACGCCAGCAGCGAACGGCCGACACCGGCGGCCGGCTCGATGACGTACGGCGTGTAGCGCTCGCTCTTCTCCTGGTCGTAGTAGGAGAGGTCCGTGCCGGACGCCTTGGAGTGCGCGTTGAGGTCGTAGTCGGTGCGGTTGGCGACGCCCTCGAGCTCGCCCCACTCGCTGCCGCCGAAGCGGAAGCGATACTCGATGTCAGCGGTGCGCTTGGAGTAGTGGGAGAGCTTCTCCTTCGGGTGCTCGAACCACCGCATGTTCTCCTCGCGCAGGCCCAGGCCGGTGTACCAGTTCCAGCGCTGCTCCATCCAGTACTCCTGCCACTCCTCGTCCTCGCCCGGCTTGACGAAGAACTCCATCTCCATCTGCTCGAACTCGCGCGTGCGGAAGATGAAGTTGCCCGGAGTGATCTCGTTCCGGAAGGACTTGCCCATCTGCGCGATGCCGAACGGCGGCTTCTTGCGCGAGGTCTGCTGCACCTGGGCGAAGTTGGTGAAGATGCCCTGGGCGGTCTCGGGACGCAGGTAGGCGACCGAGCCGGAGTCCTGGGTCGGGCCGAGGTGGGTGGAGAGGAGGCCCGAGAACTGCTTGGGCTCGGTGAAGGTGCCCTTGTTGCCGCAGTTGGGGCAGTTGAGGTCGGCCAGGCCGTTGACGGGCGGCTTGCCGTGCTTCTCCTCGTACGCCTCCTCCAGGTGGTCCGCGCGGTAGCGCTTGTGACAGGAGGTGCACTCGGTGAGCGGGTCGGAGAAGGTGGCGACGTGGCCGGAGGCGACCCAGACCTCGGGGGCCAGGATGACCGACGAGTCGAGACCGACCACGTCCTCGCGCGAGGTGACCATGTAACGCCACCACTGGCGCTTGAGGTTCTCCTTCAGCTCGACACCCAGGGGCCCGTAGTCCCAGGCGGCCTTCTGGCCGCCGTAGATCTCACTGCAGGGATAGACGAAGCCACGGCGCTTGCTCAGGCTGACGATGGTGTCGATCTTGTCGGCGGCCACGGTGCTCTCTTCATTACGACGGCGAAATTGGACAGGGGCGGCGCGGAGCGCCTCGCTGGGGATCTGCGCGAGACGGGCGGGCGAATGCCCCAGATTACCGGCGGGCGCACCCCCTGGATCAAATCGGTGGGGCGCATCGCGGTCACCGGGTTCGGATCCGGGCATCTCATCAGCCTTGTTGACAATCGTTTCCACTTTTGTTGAAAATGACTGTCATGAACGTACGCCGCCTCATACCCACAGCCGCCGTCGCCGGAGCAGTCGCGCTCGGCCTCACCGCGCTCTCCGCCTGTTCCTCCTCCGACGCGGCCGAGGGCGGGGGCGACGGCAAGCTGGACGTCGTGGCGTCCTTCTACCCGATGCAGTTCCTGGCCGAGGAGATAGGCGGATCGCACGTCTCGGTCACCACGCTGACGAAGCCGGGCGCGGAGCCGCACGACCTGGAGCTCTCCCCCCGGCAGATCGGCGGTCTCGGCGACGCCGACTACATCCTGTTCCTCAAGGGCGTCCAGCCCGCCGTCGACGACGCCGTCGCCCAGGCCGGCGTGAAGAACACCGTGGACGCCGCGAAGCTCACCACGCTCGAGAACCACGGCTCCGAGGTCGGCCACGACCACGGCCACGAGGAGGGCGAGGAGCACGAGGGCGAGGAACACGGCCACGAGGAGGGCGAGGAGGCCGGCCTCGACCCGCACATCTGGCTGGACCCGGTGAAGTACGCCGAGGTCGCCAAGGGCGTCGGCAAGTCCCTGGAGAAGGCCGACCCGGACCACGCGGCGGACTACCGCGAGAACACCGACACCCTCGTCTCCGAGCTGAACGCGCTGGACACGGCGTACCGGACGGGGCTGAAGGACACCGCGACCCGGACGTTCATCACCACGCACTCCGCCTTCGGCTACCTCGCCGAGCGCTACGGCCTCACCCAGGAGGGCATCGCCGGCCTCGACCCCGAGGCCGAGCCCAGCCCGGCCCGGATCGACGAGATCCACTCCGTCGCCGCGAAGAACAAGGCGACCACCGTGTTCTTCGAGACACTCGCCAGCGACAAGACCGCCAAGACCCTGGCCAAGGACCTCGGGCTGGAGACCGGTGTCCTGGACCCGCTGGAGGGAATCACCGACAAGTCCGCGGGTGCTGACTACATCGAGGTCATGAAGTCCAACCTCGCCGCGCTGGAGAAGGCCCTCGGCGCGAAGTGACCCAGGCAGCACCCGAACCACCCGCAGCAGCACCGGAGGCGATCGTGCCCGAGCCCAGCCAGCCAGAACCCGTGATCAGCCTGCGCGGAGCCACGGCGACGCTCGGCGCGCGCCCCGTGCTGCGCGGCGTCGACCTCACCGTCCACCGCGGTGAGGTCGTGGCGCTGCTCGGCGCCAACGGATCCGGCAAGTCCACCGCCGTGCGTTCCGTCATCGGCCAGGTGCCGCTCACCGGCGGCGGCGTCGAGCTGTTCGGCACTCCGCTGCGCCGCTTCCGCCAGTGGGCCCGCGTCGGATACGTACCGCAGCGCACCACGGCCTCCGGGGGCGTCCCCGCCACGATCCGCGAGGTCGTCTCCTCCGGGCGCCTCTCCCGTACGAAGCTCAGGCTGCCGGGCCGGGCCGACCGGGCGGCCGTGGACCGGGCCATCGAGCTCGTCGGCCTCACCGACCGTGCCAAGGACTCGGTGAACGCCCTCTCCGGCGGCCAGCACCAGCGGGTCCTGATAGCCCGCGCGCTCGCCGCCGAGCCCGAGGTGCTGATCATGGACGAGCCGATGGCCGGCGTGGACCTGGCCAGCCAGGAGATCCTCGCCACGACCCTGCGCGAGCAGGTCGCCGGCGGGGCGACGGTGCTGCTGGTGCTGCACGAGCTCGGCGCCCTGGAGCCGCTGATCGACCGGGCCGTCGTCCTGCGCGACGGCTGCGTCATGCACGACGGGCCGCCCCCCGAGGCGGTGGGCCAGCACGCGCTGCCCGGCCACGACCACGTACACCCCCACGCGGCCTCCGAGCCCGTCCGGACGGGACTGCTGAGCTGATCATGCTGGAATTCCTGAACCCCCCCTTCATGCAGCGGGCCCTGATAGCGGCCGTCCTGGTCGGCATCACCGCCCCGGCGATCGGCATCTACCTGGTCCAGCGCCGCCAGGCCCTGATGGGCGACGGCATCGGGCACGTCGCGATGACCGGCGTCGGCCTCGGCTTCCTGCTCTCCACGAACCCGGTCTGGATGGCGACACTCGTCGCGGTGGCCGGCTCGGTCGTCATGGAGCTGATCCGCTGGTACGGACGCACCCGGGGCGACATCGCCCTGGCCATGCTCTTCTACGGCGGTATGGCCGGCGGAGTGATGCTGATCAACCTCTCCGACACCGGCTCCAACGCCAACCTGACCTCGTTCCTCTTCGGCTCCCTGTCCACCGTCTCCGAGGAGGACGTCACCGCGATCGTCGCGCTGGCCGCCTTCGTGGTGCTGGTCACCGTCGGCCTGCGGCGGCAGCTGTTCGCCGTCAGCCAGGACGAGGAGTTCGCCCGCGTCACCGGACTGCCGGTCCGCGCGCTCAACCTGCTGGTCGCCGTGACGGCGGCGGTCACCGTGACCGTGGCGATGCGGGTGGTCGGCCTGCTGCTGGTCAGTGCGCTGATGGTGGTGCCCGTCGCCGCCGCGCAGCAGATCGCCAAGTCCTTCAAGGTGACGTTCGTGCTGGCCGTCGTCATCGGCACGGCCGTCACCCTGGCCGGCACCGTGACCTCGTACTACCAGGACGTACCGCCCGGCGCGACGATCGTGCTCCTGGCCATCGCCTCGTTCGTCCTGCTGACGGCGCTCGCCACGCCGCTGGCGCGCCGGCGCGCACGGGCCGGCGACAGCGGGACGGACCGGTGCACCCTTGAGGTACCGGCCGCCCGCACGGCCGGGGACGACGTGCGGGTGTGACCGTGACGCGGGGGCGGGCTGGCACAATGGCCCGACGTACGAACCGGCGACACGAGGAGGCAGCTGTGGCGACGGCGCCGATCAGTGGCACGAACGCGGCTCCGGTACGCGGCCGGTCCACCCGGCAGCGTGCGGCGGTCGCGGCTGCGCTCGACGAGGTCGACGAGTTCCGCAGTGCCCAGGACCTGCACGACGTGCTCAAGCACCGGGGCGACTCGGTCGGGCTGACCACCGTCTACCGCACGCTCCAGTCCCTCGCCGACGCCGGCGAGGTCGACGTCCTGCGCACCACGGACGGCGAGGCCGTCTACCGCCGGTGCTCGACGGGTGACCACCATCACCACCTGGTCTGCCGCGTCTGCGGCAAGGCCGTGGAGGTCGAGGGCCCGGCGGTGGAGCAGTGGGCCGAGACCATCGCCTCGCAGCACGGCTACGTGAACGTGGCCCACACCGTGGAGATCTTCGGGACCTGCGCGGACTGCGCGGGCGCCAAGGACTGACGCGGCCGTCCCGCGACCCGCGCGCACGGAGGGGCCCCGGATGCCGGGGCCCCTCCGTGCGCGTTTCTCAGCCCTCGGGGGTCTCCACGGTCTTGACGACGTCCTCCGCGCCGCCGAAGCGCCGGTCGCGCCGGGCGAACTCCAGACAGGCGTTCCACAGGTCACGCCGGTCGAAGTCCGGCCACAGGACGTCCTGGAAGACCATCTCGGCGTACGCGCTCTGCCAGATCAGGTAGTTGGACGTGCGCTGCTCGCCGCTGGGGCGCACGAAGAGGTCCACGTCCGGCATGTCCGGGTAGTACATGTACTTCGCGAACGTCTTCTCGTTGACCTTCGACGGGTCGAGCCTCCCCGCCGCGACGTCCTGCGCCACGCGCTGCGCGGCGTCGGCGATCTCGGCCCGGCCGCCGTAGTTGACGCAGAAGTACAGCGTCATCCTGTCGTTGTCCTTGGTCTGCTCCTGGGCGACCTGGAGCTCCTGGACGACCGACTTCCACAGCTTCGGCATGCGGCCGACCCAGCGGATGCGGATGCCGAGCTCGTCCATCTCGTCACGGCGGCGGCGGATGACGTCCCGGTTGAAGTTCATGAGGAACTTCACCTCGTCCGGCGAGCGCTTCCAGTTCTCCGTGGAGAACGCGTACAGCGAGAGGTTCTTGACGCCCATCTCGATGCAGCCCTTGAGGACGTCCAGGACGACGCTCTCACCGACCTTGTGGCCCTCGGTGCGCGGAAGGCCCCGCTCCTTGGCCCACCGGCCGTTCCCGTCCATCACGACCGCGACGTGCTTGGGCACGAGCTCACCGGGGATCGCCGGCGGGGTGGCGCCGGAGGGGTGCGGCTCGGGGGTCTTGTACTCACGCCGGTTGAGGCCGCCGAGCATCCCGCGTACTGCCATGGGTTTCTCTCGTCTCCCTGTGTCACTTCTCTACGTACCGCAGCGAGCGCAGGCCGCGCTCCAGATGCCAGTGCAGATAGGCGGACACGAGCCCGCTGCCCTCCCTGACATGACGCGCCTCGGACGCGTCCGCCGTCTCCCAGTCACCGGTGAGCAAGGCGCTCAGCAGTTCGACGGCCTCCGCCGAGGGTACGACGCTGCCCGGCACCCGGCAGTCGCCGCATATGACGCCGCCCGCCGCCACCGAGAAGAACCGGTTCGGTCCGGGCATCCCGCACTTGGCGCAGTCGACGAAGCTGGGGGCGTAGCCGTTGACGGCCAGCGAGCGCAGCAGGAACGCGTCCAGGATGAGATTCGGCGCGTGCTCGGCGCGAGCGAGGGTGCGCAGCCCGCCGACGAGCAGCAGGTACTGCTGGACCGCGGGCTCGCCCTCGTGGTCGGTGAACCGCTCGGCGGTCTCCAGCATCGCGGTGCCGGCCGTGTAGCGGGCGTAGTCGGAGACGATGCCGCCGCCGTACGGCGCGATCGTCTCGCTCTGGGTGCACAGCGGGAGGCCCCGGCCGACGAGTTCGCTGCCGCGCGCGAAGAACTGCACGTCCACGTGGGAGAAGGGTTCGAGCCGCGCCCCGAACTTCGACTTGGTGCGCCGCACCCCGCGGGCCACGGCACGCACCCGCCCGTGGCCGCGGGTCAGGATCGTGATGATCCGGTCGGCCTCGCCCAGCTTCTGCGTACGCAGCACGACGCCGTCGTCCCGGAACAAGCTCATGCGCCCATTGTCGCCCACCTCGACCGGCGCCCGCCGGGGGTCCCCGCCCCAGGTGCGGGCGGACCCGTCCGGCCGGGAGCCCTGAGGCGCCCCTCAGCGGGGCGTACGGAGCCCGGGAGCGCGAGGGGGCCCTGACGGGCGCCCCGGCGCCCGCCGGCGGCTCAGGAAGGCGTACGCGCCGCCTCCAGCAGCTTCGCGGTGTCGGTGGGGCAGAGCTGGAGCGCGCTGCCCACCGTGGTCAGCACCTCACGCTCCGCCTGGCTGTACGGGCCGTCGGCGAGCGCGATGCGCGCGCCCCGCAGCAGGACCGCCTCGCGGCCGGGCACGGCGAGGTGCGGCGCGAGGGGTTTCAGGACCTCGTGGAGCTCGATGGCGAGCGCGGCCCCGCAGGCGTCGGCGCCGGGGCCGGTCCCGTCACCGTGCCCGGTGTCGGCGGCCAGCACCTCGACGATGGTGAAGAGCTGCTCCTGGGTGCAGTCGTCGAGCCCCGCGTCACGGACGGTCGCCGCCGCGGTCTCCAGGACCGTGCGGGAGGTGGCGCCGCCCGCGGTGAGCACGGCGAGCGTCACGGTGTGCACGGCCTCCCGCAGCATGGCGGAGAAGCGGGTGGTGGTGGGGCGGTCGAGGGTGTCCGGCTCCAGGTGCGTCCCGCAGGCCGCGCATTCGACGACGGGTCCGGCGCTGCCCCGGGCCAGCAGGGGCACCCCGAGGACGGTGAGGCGGTGGCGGCCCGTGAGGCGCCGGTAGTTGCGGTCGCCCCCGCAGCACGGGCAGAAGAACTCTCCGTCGCCGACGGTGTCCCAGACGGTACGGATGCCGTAGATGCGCAGTCTCACGGCGCGTTGTCCTTTGGCTGTCCGCACGTCGCACACCTCCGTAACGCCACGGCAACATTGCCGCGTTGGACGTGATGTTAGCCACATGCGTGATCCCGCGTCAGTATCCCGGACGTCACAACAGCCGGATATGGCCGAACCCCGCCCGCCCTCGACGGGCGGACGGGGTTCCCGGGCCGGGGTGGTTCAGCGGCGTATCGGATGTTTGTCCGTGATGCCGCCCGACGGCGTCAGCGGGTCGCGCGGTTGACCGCGGAGACGACCGCCTTCAGCGAGGCACGCGTGGTGTTGGCGTCGATGCCGATGCCCCACAGCACCTTGCCGTCGATCGCGCACTCGATGTAGGAGGCGGCCTGCGCGCTCGCGCCCTCGCTCATCGTGTGCTCGCTGTAGTCCAGCAGGCGGGCGTCGATGCCGATGGCCTGCAGCGCCTCGAAGAACGCGGAGATCGGGCCGTTGCCCGTGCCGGTCAGCACCGTGTCCGTGCCGTCGACGGTGGCCTCGACGGTGATGGTGTCCTGGCCGTCGGTACCGGTGGTCGTCTGGCCGGAACGGATCTGCACGCGGCCCCAGGCGTTGTCCGGGTTCGGCAGGTATTCGTCCCGGAACGTCGACCAGATCTGGCCCGGCGTGACCTCGCCGCCCTCGGCGTCCGTCTTGGCCTGAATGATCCGGGAGTACTCGATCTGCATCCGGCGCGGCAGGTCCAGCTTGTGGTCGTTCTTCAGGACGTACGCGATTCCGCCCTTGCCGGACTGCGAGTTGACCCGGATGACCGCCTCGTAGGAGCGGCCGACGTCCTTCGGGTCGATCGGCAGGTACGGCACGGCCCATTCCAGGTCGTCCACGGTGACGCCCTCGCCCCGGGCGGCCGCGTCGGCCTCCATGGCGTCGAAGCCCTTCTTGATGGCGTCCTGGTGGGAGCCGGAGAAGGCCGTGTAGACCAGGTCGCCCGCGTAGGGGTGGCGGGGGTGGATCTCCATCTGGTTGCAGTACTCGCTGGTGCGGCGGATCTCGTCGATCTGCGAGAAGTCGATCTCCGGGTCGACGCCCTGCGAGAACAGGTTCATCCCCAGGGTGACCAGGTCGACGTTGCCGGTGCGCTCGCCCTGGCCGAACAGGCAGCCCTCGACGCGGTCGGCGCCCGCCATGACCGCCAGCTCGGCGGCGGCGACGGCGGTGCCGCGGTCGTTGTGCGGGTGGACCGACAGGCAGACGTACTCGCGGCGGGACAGGTTGCGGGACATCCACTCGAAGCGGTCCGCGTGCGTGGAGGGCGTCGAACGCTCCACCGTGGCGGGCAGGTTGAGGATGATCTCGCGGCCCTCCTCCGGCTGCCACACGTCACAGACCGCCTCGCAGACCTCCAGGGCGAAGTCCAGCTCGGTGTCCGTGAAGATCTCCGGGCTGTACTGGTAGCCGAAGACCGTCTCGTCGCCCAGGATCTTGTCGGCGTACTCCATGACCAGGCGGGTGCCGTCCACGGCGATCTGCTTGACCTCCTCCTTCGAGCCGCGGAAGACCACGCGGCGGAAGGTGGGGGCGGTGGCGTTGTACAGGTGGACGGTGGCGCGCCGGGCGCCCACCAGCGACTCGACGGTCCGCTCGATCAGTTCCTCACGGGCCTGCGTCAGGACGGAGATCGTCACGTCCTCGGGGATCGCGCCCTCCTCGATGATCGAGCGGACGAACGCGAAGTCGGTCTCGCCCGAGGACGGGAAACCGACCTCGATCTCCTTGTAGCCCATGCGTACCAGCAGGTCGAACATCTCGCGCTTGCGGGCCGGCGACATGGGGTCGATCAGGGCCTGGTTGCCGTCGCGCAGGTCGGTGGACAGCCAGCGGGGCGCCCGCGTGATGCGGTTGTCGGGCCAGGTCCGGTCGGAGATGTCCACGGCCTCGTAGCCGCGGTACTTGTGGACCGGCATCCCGGAGGGCTTCTGCAGCCGCTCCGCGTTGGTCACCGGTGTCGGACCGCCGACGGGGGTGGCGACGGCGTCGGTGTGCGCGGAGGGATTCACTGCGTTCATGGCGTACGGCTCCTCTGAGGTCCAGCAGGGGCGGCCGACTGTGTCGCTGCAACAGCGAACTCCGCGGGGAGGGAGCCGGCCTACGACTACAGGCCCTCGCCGCGGCAGCTAAGAAGGAGCAGCCCGAAACGCATGATGCGGCCACACTAACCGAGGGGCGCCTGGTGCGTCGGTCCGTATCAGTATGCGGGATCGCGTGCCCATGAAGGCAGAACGGTGATACATCACTCCATTTCATCAATAGTGATCGCAACCAGTGACAGAGTGATGACGGAGTGCCACAGTCGATTGCATGCAGCCTCGACCGAACAACGGGTTCCAGCCCGTCTTCTGCACGATCGTGCCGCCCCACGTCCTCGACAAGCTGTCCCAGGCCGAAGACCCGCTCCTGGCCGACCCCGCCCGCCGCACCCTGGAGGCCGACGGCGCCAGGCGCCATCACCGGCGGGTGACCGCGCTCGCCTGGACCCCCCAGGCCGCCCGCACCTCCGCCGCCGTACCCACCAAACCCCACCGCACCCTGCACGACTGCCGGCACGGCACGGACCTGCCGGGCGTCAAGGTCCGCGACGAGGGCGACGAGCCCACCCAGGACGCCAGCGTCAACCGCGCCTACGCCGGGCTCGGCGCCACCTTCGACCTGCTGCTCACGGAGTACGGCCGCAGCTCGATCGACGGCAAGGGGCTCCCGCTCATCGGCTCCGTCCACTACGACGAGAAGTACAACAACGCCTTCTTCGACGGCGAGCAGATGGTCTTCGGGGACGGCGACGGGGAGATCTTCCTCGACTTCACCGTCGCCATCGACGTGATCGCCCACGAGCTGGCGCACGGTCTCACCCAGTACACGGCCAACCTGGCGTACGAGGGCCAGTCGGGCGCCCTGAACGAGTCCGTCTCGGACGTCTTCGGCTCCCTGGTCAAGCAGTACTCCCTGGGCCAGAGCGCGGACCAGGCCGACTGGCTGATCGGCGCGGGGCTGCTCGCCCCCCGGGTCAGCGGTGTCGCACTGCGCTCGATGAAGGCCCCGGGCACGGCGTACGACGACGACGTGCTCGGCAAGGACCCGCAGCCCGGCTCGATGGACGACTACGTCGAGACGGACCAGGACAACGGCGGGGTCCACCTCAACTCCGGCATCCCCAACCGCGCCTTCTACCTGCTGGCCACCGCGCTCGGCGGCAACGCGTGGGAGCGGGCCGGACGGATCTGGTTCGACGTCCTGACCGGCGGCGAGCTGGCCCAGGACGCGTCCTTCACGGACTTCGCCAAGCTCACCGTCTCCGCCGCGCAGCAGAGGTTCGGCGAGGGCGACGAGGCGGAGGCCGTGCTGAAGGCCTGGTCGGAGGTGGGCGTGCCGACCCGCTGACCGGGTAGGGAGCAACGGGGGCCGTCCGCACCGGGCCAGGCAGGAGCCAGTACGCATGCGCATTCAGGTGAGCCGGACCGGCGGGTTCGCCGGCATCGCACGCCATGGCGAGGTGGACACCTCGGGACGGCCCGACGCCTCGGAGTGGGAGGCCCTGGCCGAAGCGGCACTCGCCGTGGGCCGGGGCGGCCCGCCCGCCGGAGTGCCGGACGGCTTCCGCTACCGGATCACGGTCGGCGACCGGACGGTCGACTGTGCGGACCCCCGGCTGACCCAGGAGCAGCGGGCGCTGATCTCCCGGGTCCTGAAGGAGGGCGCGTAGCCCCCGGGCCCGTCTCCGCGCGGCCGGGCCCGGGAGACCGGCCTCAGAACCCGAGCTTGCGCAGCTGCTTCGGGTCGCGCTGCCAGTCCTTGGCGACCTTCACGTGCAGGTCCAGGAAGACCGGGGTGCCGAGCAGTGCCTCGATGTGCTTGCGTGACTTCGTGCCGACGTCCTTCAGCCGCTTGCCCTTCGGGCCGATGATGATGCCCTTCTGGCTGGGCCGCTCGATGTAGACGTTCGCGTGGATGTCCAGCAGCGGCTTGTCCGCCGGACGGTCCTCGCGCGGCAGCATCTCCTCGACGACGACCGCGATGGAGTGCGGAAGCTCGTCCCGTACGCCCTCCAGCGCGGCCTCGCGGATCAGTTCCGCGACCATGACCATCTCGGGCTCGTCGGTGAGGTCGCCCTCCGGGTAGAGCGGCGGGCTCTCGGGCAGCAGCGGTGCGATGAGGTCGGCGAGCAGGCTCACCTGCTGGTCCTTGACCGCCGAGACCGGCACGATCTCGGCCCACTCGAAGCCCAGCTCGTCCGCCAGGGCGGAGACGGCGAGCAGCTGCTCGGCGAGCGCCTTGGACTCGACCAGGTCGGTCTTGGTGATGATCGCGATCTTCGGGGTCTTCTTGATCCCGGCGAGTTCCTTGACGATGAACTTGTCGCCGGGGCCGAGCTTCTGGTCGGCGGGCAGGCAGAAACCGATGACGTCGACCTCGGCCCAGGTGGTCCGCACGACGTCGTTCAGCCGCTCCCCCAGCAGCGTGCGCGGCTTGTGGAGGCCGGGCGTGTCGACCAGGATCAGCTGGGCGTCGTCGCGGTGCACGATGCCCCGGACCGTGTGCCGGGTGGTCTGGGGGCGGTTGGAGGTGATCGCCACCTTCTGACCGACCAGAGCGTTCGTGAGGGTGGACTTGCCCGCGTTGGGGCGGCCCACGAAGCAGGCGAAGCCGGCCCGGTGGGGGGCGGCGTTCTCCGCCTGCCGCGCAGCGGCTTCTGTGTTCGGTCGAGCGCTCATGGCGCCCATTCTCCCCGATCCGGGCGGCGGCGATGCACAGCAGGGCGCCGCCGGTCCGGATCAGCCCGCGGCGACGGTGGTGCGGAGCGTGCCGTCGGGCCCCGCGAGCAGCACGGGAGTGTCCGGTCCGCCCAGGTCGCGGACGGCGGCCCGGTCGGCGTCCGACGCGGTTCCGGCCTCGGAGACGAGGGCGGCCGCCTCCAGGGACGTGGCGCCGCTGGCCACCGCCATCGCGACGGCGGTCTGCAACGCGCTGAGCTTCAGTGACTCCAGGGCGACGGTGCCGGCGGCGTAGGTGCGTCCGGTCTCGTCCCGTACGGCCGCGCCCTCCGGCACCCCGTTGCGTGCGCGGACGCTGCGTGCCAGCGTGACGATCTTGCGGTCCTCGGCGCCGAGGTCAGTGCTGTCGGTCATGGGCCGAGCATACGAAGGCGGTGCGTGTGCGCCGGACGACGGGGTGGCCGCGGGCCCCGCACCCGGGGAGGGGCGGGACCCGCGGAGCGCCCTAGGACCGGTCCAGCCGCAGCCGTTCCGCCTTGGGGAGCCCGGCCACGACCAGGTCGTAGCTGTCCTCCACGAGCTCCCGCACCATCCGGTCCGGGAGCCCGGAGACCGTGACGGTGTTCCAGTGCCGCTTGTTCAGGTGCCAGCCGGGGACGATCGCGGGGTGCTCCTTGCGGAGCCGCAGCGCGTCGTCCGGATCGCACTTGAGGCTGATCTGGAGGGGCTGTCCGTCGAGCGCGCCGAGGGCGAACATCTTCCCCAGGACCTTGAAGACCGACACCTCGGGTCCGAAGGGGAACTCCTCCGCGCTCGCGTTGAACTCCAGGCAGAACGCGCGCAGTTGCTGGGGGGTCACGCCGTGTCCCCTCCCTCGGGTTCCACCAGAACCGTGACGATCTTGTTCCTGCGGCCGGCGGGGGACTCCGCGGTCAGGCGGAGCTTGCGCCCGTCGGGGAGGTCCACGATCGAGGAGGCCCCGGAGATCGGGACACGGCCGAGCGCCTTCGCCAGCAGGCCCCCGACCGTCTCCACGTCCTCGTCGTCGTACGCGTCGAGGCCGAAGAGCTCCCCGAGGTCGCCGATGTCGAGCCGGGCGGTCACCCGGAAGCAGCCGTTCTCCAGCTCCTGGACGGGCGGGAGTTCACGGTCGTACTCGTCGGTGATCTCGCCGACGATCTCCTCGAGGATGTCCTCGATGGTGACGATGCCGGCCGTGCCGCCGTACTCGTCGATGACGACGGCGACGTGGCTGCGGTCCTGCTGCATCTCCCGCAGCAGGTCACCGGCGTTCTTGGTGTCGGGGACGAACGCGGCGGGGCGCATCGCGGTGGAGACCAGGTCCGACTCCGCGTCGCGGTTGATGTGGGTCTTGCGGACCAGGTCCTTGAGGTAGACGATCCCGACGATGTCGTCCTCGTTCTCGCCGGTGACCGGGATCCGGGAGAAGCCGGAGCGCAGGGCCAGGGTGAGCGCCTGCCGGACCGTCTTGTAGCGCTCGATGCAGACCAGGTCGGTGCGGGGCACCATGACCTCGCGGACGAGGGTGTCCCCGAGCTCGAAGACGGAGTGCACCATGCGGCGTTCCTCGTCCTCGATGAGCGACTCCTGCTCGGCGAGGTCGACCATCGCGCGCAGTTCGGCCTCGCTCGCGAAGGGCCCCTTGCGGAAGCCCTTGCCCGGGGTCAGCGCGTTGCCGAGGAGGATCAGCAGCTGCGGGACGGGTCCCATGACCCTGGCCAGCGGCAGCAGGACGTACGCCGCCGCCGTCGCGGTGTTCAGCGGGTGCTGGCGGCCGATGGTGCGCGGCGAGACCCCGATGGCGACGTAGCTGACGAGGACCATGACCCCCATGGCGAGGGCCAGCGCCTGCCAGGTCTCGGTGAACTCCTGGAGGCAGGCGTAGGTGACGAGGACGCCGGCCGACATCTCGCAGGCGACCCGGACGAGCAGGGCGACGTTGAGGTAGCGGGTGGGGTCCGCGGCGACCTGTTCCAGCTTGGCGCTGCCGCGGCGCCCGGCCCGCACGGCCTCGGCCGCGCGGAAGCTGGACGTACGCGCGATGCCGGCCTCGGCGCAGGCCGCGAGCCATCCGACGACGACCAGCAGGACGGCGCCGAAGACGAGGGGGAGGCTCACGAGACGGTGGGGGCGGGGGACGGACCGGTCAGCCCGCGCTCACCGCGCCAGCCGTCGACGATGGCCGCCTGGAGACCGAACATCTCGGCCTTCTCGTCCGGCTCCTCGTGGTCGTAGCCGAGGAGGTGCAGCACCCCGTGGACGGTGAGGAGCTGGAGCTCCTCGTCCATGGAGTGCTGCGTCTCGGCGTCCTCGCCCTGCTTCTTCGCGACCTCCGGGCAGAGCACGATGTCGCCGAGGAGACCCTGCGGGGGCTCCTCGTCGTCCTTGGCCGGGGGACGCAGCTCGTCCATCGGGAAGGACATGACATCCGTGGGGCCCGGGAGGTCCATCCACTGGATGTGGAGCTGCTCCATGGCGGCGGTGTCCACCACGATCACCGAGAGTTCGGACAGCGGATGGATCCGCATCCGGGCGAGCGCGTAGCGGGCGATGTCGAGGATCGCCTGCTCGTCGACCTCGGTTCCGGACTCGTTGTTGACGTCGATCGACATGGTGCGCTGCGACTACTTCCCGTTGCGGCCGTTGCGGCCCTCTGCGTTGTCGTACTTCTCGTACGCGTCGACGATACGGCCGACGAGCTTGTGCCGGACGACATCCTGGGAGGTGAGCCTGGAGAAGTGCACGTCCTCGACGCCGTCCAGGATCTCCTGGACCTGGCGCAGACCGCTCCTGGTGCCGGTCGGGAGGTCCACCTGGGTGACGTCACCGGTGATGACGATCTTCGAGTCGAAGCCGAGCCGGGTGAGGAACATCTTCATCTGCTCGGCGCTGGTGTTCTGCGCCTCGTCGAGGATGATGAACGCGTCGTTGAGCGTGCGGCCGCGCATGTACGCCAGCGGCGCGACCTCGATCGTGCCCGCGGCCATGAGCCGGGGGATCGAGTCGGGGTCGAGCATGTCGTGCAGGGCGTCGTAGAGCGGGCGCAGGTACGGGTCGATCTTGTCGAAGAGCGTGCCGGGCAGGAAGCCGAGCCGCTCCCCCGCCTCGACGGCGGGCCTGGTCAGGATGATCCGGCTGACCTGCTTGGACTGAAGGGCCTGGACCGCCTTGGCCATGGCGAGATAGGTCTTGCCGGTGCCCGCGGGGCCGATGCCGAAGACGATCGTGTGCCGGTCGATCGCGTCGACGTACCGCTTCTGGTTGAGCGTCTTGGGGCGGATCGTGCGGCCACGGCTGGAGAGGATGTTCTGGGTGAGCACCTCCGCGGGGGTCTCCGCGCCCTCCCCGTTGCCGTTCCCGCTCGCCCTGAGCATGGCGATCGAGCGTTCCACAGCGTCCTCCGTCATCGGCAGCCCGGTGCGCAGCACCAGAACCATCTCGTCGAACAGGCGCTGGATGAGGGCGACGTCCGCCGCGCTTCCAGTCGCGCTTATCTCGTTGCCCCGGACATGGATGTCGACGGCCGGGAACGCCGTTTCGATCACGCGCAGCAGCGAGTCGCCCGACCCCAGGAGCATCACCATGGGGTGTGCGGCCGGAATACTGATCTGCGCCCGCGCCTGCGGCTGTGTGGATGACTGAGTCATGGGCCGGCCCTCGGGCCTGCGCATACCTCCCGTTGCAGGGCCGTCGCTGCTCGACCGCCTCTGGAGTACCAGCGTACGACTCCCCACCCTGGACGCCGAGAGGTTTTACCCGGTGATCATCCGGGCTTCACTGCCGGAAGCCGATGGTCGGGACGGCGCGGCGCAGCGGCCAGGCCCGGCCGGAGGCGGGCAGCAGTTCGTCCAGGAAGGCGTAGCGCTCCAGTGCGGCCGGGTCCTGGCCGGCGCAGGTGCGCACCTGCTGCCACCAGCCGGCGATCTCCGCCCATCCGGGCGCGGACAGTGATCCGCCGAACTCCTGTACCGACAGGGCGGCGGTGAGGCCGGCGAAGGCGAGGCGGTCGGCGAGCGGCCAGCCGGCCAGCGTCCCGGTGACGAAGCCCGCGACGAAGACGTCGCCCGCGCCGGTGGGGTCCAGTGCCTCCACCTCGATGGCGGGCACCTCGGCGGCCGTCCCGGTCTCCCCGTCGACCGCGTAGGCGCCCTCCGCACCGAGGGTGACCACGGCCAGGGGCACCCGTTCGGCCAGGGCGTGGGCGGCGGCGCGCGGGCAGTCGGTGCGGGTGTAGCGCATGGCCTCCTCGGCGTTGGGGAGGAAGGCCAGGCAGTGCCCGAGGTCGGGCAGGGCGTCCAGGTCCCACCGGCCGGTCTCGTCCCAGCCGACGTCGGCGAAGACCATCGCGCCGGCCCGGGCGGCCCCGGCCACCCAGGGCTCGCTGCGGCCGGGGGTGAGCGAGGCGACGGCGGCGCGGGCACGGGGCGGGCAGTGCGGGAGGGTGCGGCCGGGCAGCGGGGAGGGGGTGGGGGCGGGTGCCTCGTGCCCGTGCGAGACCATCGTGCGCTCGCCCTCGTACGCCATGGAGACGGTGACGGGTGAGTGCCAGCCGGGGACCGTGCGCGACATGGACAGGTCGATGCCCTCGCCCTGCTGGAGCGCGTCCCAGCAGTACTCGCCGTAGTGGTCGTCGCCGAACGCGGCGGCCAGCGAGGTGTGCAGGCCGAGCCGGGCGAGCGCGGTGGCCATGTTGGCCACCCCGCCGGGGCTGGAGCCCATCCCCCGGGCCCAGGACTCCGTCCCGCGCACCGGGGCGCTGTCGAGACCGGTGAAGATGATGTCCAGGAAGACCGTGCCGGTCAGGAAGACGTCGCAGGCCGGGTCCTGCGGGGCCCGCAGCCCGAGCAGCGGGTCGATGCCTGGATTGGTTGTGCTCACCGTGCGCTCCCGGCCGTGGCAGATCTGAACAGTGCGAGTTCCGGCCAGTGTGCCGGATTCGTCTCCGCTTCCGGAGGGCCCGCGCCGCATCGCGCATACTCGCTCCCACCTGCATAAACATGCGCAGCTACCCGGCTCTCAGACGCATAAACCTGCATGTGACCCAGATCACATCGAGTCGGCTTTCCGTCGCCAGGGCGCGCTTGATACAAATTGGCCCGCGAGCACCGTTCGGGACAGTTGACGACGAGTGCCGCTTCTCCCGCTTTTTCTCGCCTTACCCTCCCCTGCCTCCTTTCGCTCCACCCTCCCCTGCCACACCCCTGCCTTGCCCTCCCCTGCCTTCTTCTGCCTCCTCAGGCATGTCTTCAGGAACGCCCATGTCCTCGCGCCCTCGCGCCGCGTGGCCCCTGGTCGCCGTGTTCACCGCCGGTTACCTCGCCGCCTATCTGCTCCCCACCATCGTCGGCCGCCTCAGCACCTATCTGGGGCTGAGCTCCGCCCAGGCCGGTCTGGTCGGCAGTGCCCTCCTGCTCAGCTCGGCCTCGGCCGGTTTCGCACTGGCGGGACGCGTCGAGAGATTCGGGTCGCGCCGGCCGGCGCGCGCGGGCCTGCTGCTGGCCGCGCTCGGCTACGGCTGCGCGGCGCTGACCACGTCGATGCCGCTGGTCATCGCGGGCGTCGTGGTCGGCGGCCTGGGCTCCGGTACGGCGACCGCCGTCGCGGCGTCCGGCATCGCTGCGCAGCGCGATCCGCACCGCACCTCCTCGCTCGGGCTGCTCAGCGTCTCGGCGACGGCGGGCGCCCTCTACCTGACGATCCCTCACCTGGGCGGCGGCCACCGGCTGCCGTTCGCCTCGATCGCGCTGGTCGCCCTGCTCGTCTGGCCCGCCACCTCCCGGCTGGGCGGCTCCGCCCCCGTGGGCGGGGCGTCACCGGTGCAGGGGCGGCTGCCGCACCGGCGGTCGGGACTGGTGCTGGCGGGCGGCATGCTCGTCTGGTCCATGGCGCAGAACGCCCTGTGGGGCGTGAGCAGCCGTATCGGGGCCGAACAGGTCGGCCTCTCCGAGGTGACCATCGGCGCCGTGTTCGCCGCCGCGCTGGGCGCGGGACTGCTCGGTGTGATGGGCGCGGGCGCGCTCGGTGCCCGGCTCGGGCGGGCGGTGCCGATCGGCGTCGGGACGATGGTCATCGCCGGGAGCATCGTGCTCAGCTCCTCGGCCGAGGACCTGGGGTCGTTCGCGACCGGCGAGATCGCCTGGAACACCTTCTACCCGGTGGTCCTGTCGTACCTGATCGGGCTGGCGGCCTCGCTGGACGTGCGCGGCCGCTGGGCGGTCCTCGCGGGTTCGGCGTCGTCCGTGGGCACGGCGTGCGGCCCCCTCCTCGGCAGTGTGCTGTCCGAGCAGGCGGGTTACGCGGTGATGGGCATGCTCCTGGGGGCGGCCACGCTCCTGGTCGCGGCCCCGGTCACCGCGGTGGCACTGCACACCGGCGGGCGTCCGCTGGTGCCCGGTTCCGTCCGGCGCCGCGGTGGCGCGCCGGCGGCACTGCTCGCCGCCACGACCAACAGCCTGTCCGGCGCGGTCCCGAAGCTGGGCGCGCCGGAGCAGGCGGTCGCGGAGATCAGCGTGCCCGCGCTGCGGCGCAGGCGGCTGGTGCGCAGCGCGTTCCGGACGGCGGGACCGTCCGGCGGGTCCGGTCAGTCGAACGCGTACGCCTCGACCTCGGACAGGTAGCGCGCCCTGCGCTCCTCGTCGTGGTCCAGGAAGGCCGCCTCGAAGGAGTTGCGGGCCAGGGTGCGCAGCTGTTCGCGGTCCAGGCCGAGCGCCTCGTGGACGGCGTGGAAGGTGTCTCCGGCGTACCCGCCGAAGTAGGCGGGGTCGTCGGAGTTCACCGTGCAGAGCAGGCCCGCGTCCATCATGGCGCGCAGCGGGTGCTGCTCCAGGACGTCGATGGCGCGCAGCCGCACGTTGGAGAGCGGGCAGAGCGTGAGCGGGATGCGCTCGGAGACCAGCCGGTCGACCAGGTCAGGGTCCTCCATGCAGCGCAGGCCGTGGTCGATGCGCTCGACGCCGAGGACGTCCAGGGCCTCGCGGATGTACTCCGGGGGGCCCTCCTCGCCCGCGTGGGCGACCTTGCGCAGGCCGAGGGCCGCGGCTGCGGCGTACACCTCGCGGAACTTCGCGGGCGGGTGGCCCACCTCCGCGGAGTCGAGGCCGACGGCGCTGATGCGGTGGAGGTACGGCTTCGCGGCCTCCAGGGTCTCCAGCGCCGACTCGGCGGACCTGTCGCGCAGGAAGCACATGATCAGCTGGGTGGAGACGCCGTGGGTCTCCTCGCTGCGCTCCAGCGCCCTGCCGAGCCCTTCGACGACGGTGCCGATCGGGACGCCGCGGTCGGTGTGGGCCTGCGGGTCGAAGAAGATCTCGGCGTGCCGGACGCCCTGGGCCGCGGCGCGGGCGAGGTAGGCGTCGGCCAGTTCGGCGAAGTCGTCCTCGGTGCGCAGCACCGCCATGAGGGCGTAGTAGAGGTCGAGGAAGCTCTGCAGGTCGTCGAAGAGGTAGGCGGTGCGCAGCTCTTCGGTGTCCGCGTAGGGCAGCTCCACGCCGTTGCGGGCGGCGAGTGCGAAGGCCAGCTCGGGTTCGAGGGTTCCTTCGATGTGGAGGTGGAGTTCGGCTTTGGGGAGGTGCACGGTGTTCTCGTTACGTGTGGCGGGTGGGTACCGGGACCCTGATCAGGTCCTGGGCGATGGTCAGTTCGCCTTCGAAGCCGGCTGCCCTGGCCTGGTGCTCGAAGGTGTCGGGGTCGGTGTAGCGCTGGGAGAAGTGCGTCAGCACGAGGTGCCGTACGTCCGACTCCTTCGCCACCCGGGCCGCCTGGCCGGCGGTGAGGTGGCCGTGGTCGGCGGCGAGCCGGCTGTCCTCGTCGAGGAACGTCGACTCGATGACCAGCATGTCGCACCGCTCGGCGAGGGCGAACGCGCCGTCGCAGAGCCGGGTGTCCATGACGAACGCGAAACGCTGGCCCCGCCGGGTCTCGGAGACCTCCGCGAGCGGGATGCCGCGCAGGACGCCGTCCCGCTGGATCCGTCCGACGTCGGGTCCGGTGATGCCGTGCTCGGCCAGCTTCGCGGGCAGCATGCGCGGCCGGTCGGGCTCGGTGAGGCGGTAGCCGTAGGACTCGACGGGGTGGGAGAGCCGGTGGCTGTCGAGGGTGTACGCGCCGGTGGTGGCGAGGACGCCGTCGGCGGCGACCGGGGCTTCGGTCAGCTCGGCCGACTCGCGGTAGGCGGTGGCGTACCGCAGGCGGTCGAAGAAGCGCTGCCCGCTCGCCGGGTAGTGGGCGGTGACGGGGTGCGGGACCTGGTCGAGGTTGATCCGCTGGATCACGCCCGCCAGGCCGAGCGCGTGGTCACCGTGGAAGTGGGTGACGCAGATCCGGTTGATGTCGTGGGCGGCGACGCCCGCCCGCAGCATCTGGCGCTGGGTCCCCTCGCCCGGGTCGAAGAGGATGCCCTCGCCGTCCCAGCGCAGCAGGTAGCCGTTGTGGTTGCGGTGGCGGGTCGGCACCTGGCTGGCGGTGCCGAGGACCACGAGTTCGCGTACGGACACGGGTGGGAGGCCCTAGCCGGGGGGCCACTGCATCCCGCGGCCGCCCAGGACGTGGGCGTGCGCGTGGAAGACGGTCTGCCCGGCGCCCGCACCGGTGTTGAGCACGATCCGGTAGCCCGTGTCGGTGAGCTTCTCGTCGGCGGCGACCAGACCGGCCTCGCGCAGGACGTCGGCGGCGGCCTGCGGTTCGGCGGCGGCCAGCGCGGCGGCGTCCGGGTAGTGCGCCTTGGGGATGACCAGGACGTGCGTCGGGGCCTGGGGGTTTATGTCGCGGAAGGCGACGGTCGTCTCGCTCTCGCGGACGATGGTCGCCGGGATGTCCCCTGTAACGATCTTGCAGAACAGGCAGTCGGTCTGCGGCTCTCCCGCCATGGCCCGGCCTCCTCGGTCGTTCGGTCCTCGTGATCAGTACACCCGCATGCTATCCGTCCGGGACGGGCGGGCGGTTCTCAGCTCCAGCGCCCGGTGCGCCCCATCAGCAGGGCCGCGGCCGCGGTCCCCGCCGTCGAGGTGCGCAGCACACTGGGGCCGAGCCGGTAGGGGGGCGCGCCCGCCCCGGCGAAGGCGGCGAGCTCCTGCGGTGACACCCCGCCCTCCGGGCCCACGACCAGCACGATGGTTCCGGCGGCGGGGAGCGTGGCGGTGGCGAGGGGCGCGCCGGCGCCGTCGCGGTCCTCGTGCAGGACACCCGCGAAGTCCGCGCCGGCCAGGAGGGCGGCGACCTGCTTGGTCGTCATGGCGTCGGTGACCTCGGGGAAGCGCACCCGGCGCGACTGCTTGCCCGCCTCACGGGCGGTACTGCGCCACTTGGCGAGCGACTTGAGCCCGCGGTCGCCCCTCCACTGCGTGATGCACCGCGCGGCCTGCCAGGGCACGATCACGTCGACGCCCGTCTCCGTCATCGTCTCCACGGCGAGCTCTCCGCGGTCACCCTTGGGCAGGGCCTGGACGACGGTGAGGGACGGGGCGGGAGCGGGTTCCTCCCGGACGCCGCCGAGGCCGGTGACCACGAGCCGGTCCTTGCCCTCGGCCGCCCGCACGACACCCTCCGCCCAGCGGCCCCGCCCGTCGGTCAGGACGACGTCCTCCCCCGGGTTCAGCCGCCTGACGGACACGGCGTGCCGCCCCTCGGGGCCGTCCAGGACGAACTCCGTCCCGCCGGGCAGCTGTTCGACGACGAAGACCGGTGCCGTCACCGGGCACTCCTCACACTCACTGCCGCGCGCGCGGCATCCGTTTCCGCGGCGAGCAGGTCCACGAGTTCCCCGGCGGGCAGCTCGCGTGCCATCCGGTGGCCCTGGCCCGCCCACAGGGCCATGCCCTGGGCGTCCCCGGTCCTGGCCGCGGCCCTGCGCAGCCCGCTGGTCAGCTGGTGCACCTGCGGGTAGGCGGCGGGGGCGTAGGGCCCGTGCTCCCGCACGAACCGGTTGACCAGGCCGCGGGCGGGGCGTCCGGAGAAGGCACGCGTCAGGACGGTGGTCACGAACAGCGGGTTGGTCAGGGCCTGTTTGTGCAGCGGGTGCGCTCCCGACTCGGGGCACGGCAGGAACGCCGTACCGAGCTGCGCCGCGTCGGCGCCGGCCGCCAGGACGGCCGCGATCTGGGAGCCGCGCATCAGTCCGCCGGCCGCGACGAGGGGCAGCTGGACGGTCTCGCGGATCTCGGCGATCAGGGCGAGCAGCCCGGTGCCGGAGAGCCCGGCCTGCGGGTCGTCGCGGTGCGTGGACTGGTGGCCGCCCGCCTCGGTGCCCTGGACGCAGAGGGCGGCGGCGCCCGCCCACCGGGCGTTCCGTGCCTCCTGCGGCGAGGTGACCGTGACGACGGTGAGCGTGCCGGCTGCGGCGAACGCGGCGAGGACCTCGCGGCTGGGGCAGCCGAAGGTGAAGGAGACCACGGGCACGGGATCCTCCAGCAGGATCGCGACCTTGGCGTCGTAGCCGTCGTCCCCGCTGGAGTCCGGATCGCCGAGGGGGGTCTCGTACCAGGCGGCCTCACCGGCGAGCTGGTGCCGGTAGACCTCGACGGCGCTGGGGTCGGCCACCAGCGGCTGCGGCATGAACAGGTTGACGCCGAAGGGCCGTGCGGTCGCCCTGCGCAGCTGTTTGACCTCGTTGTACATGCCGTCCGCCGTCTTGTAGCCGGCGGCGAGGAAACCGAGCCCCCCGGCCTCGGAGACGGCGGCGGCCAGCTCCGGTTGCGAGACACCGCCCGCCATCGGGGCCTGCACGATCGGGTACCGGCAGAGATCGGTCAGCGCCAAGGACATGACGGCATCGTGCCACGTCCGGCGGATCGTGCCGAATCAGCCCCTTTCCCACGGTGCGAGGAGTGCCGCGCACACGGCACCGCCCGCCGGTACGGGACCGGCGGGCGGTGCGGTGAAGCGGGTTCAGCGGCCGTTGAAGGCGTCCTTGAGTCGGGAGAAGAGGCCCTGCTGCCCCGGCTGGAACTGGCCGGTGGGCCGCTCCTCGCCGCGCAGCTTGGCCAGCTCCCTCAGGAGGCGCTCCTGCTCGGGGTCCATCTTCGTCGGGGTGATGACCTCGACGTGCACGATCAGGTCGCCGCGCCCGCCGCCGCGCAGGTGCGTGATGCCGCGCCCGTGCAGCGGGACCGACTGGCCGGACTGGGTGCCCGGCCGGATGTCGATCTCCTCCAGGCCGTCGAGCGTCTCCAGCGGCACCTGGGTGCCCAGCGCCGCGGCCGTCATCGGGATGGTGACCGTGCAGTGCAGGTCGTCCCCGCGACGCTGGAACACGGCGTGCGAGAGCTCGTGGATCTCGACGTACAGGTCGCCGGCGGGGCCGCCGCCGGGGCCGACCTCGCCCTCGCCCGCGAGCTGGATCCGGGTGCCGTTGTCGACACCGGCCGGGATCTTGACCGTGAGGGTGCGCCGCGAGCGGATGCGGCCGTCACCGGCGCACTCGGGGCACGGGGTCGGCACGACCGTGCCGAAGCCCTGGCACTGCGGGCAGGGCCGCGAGGTCATGACCTGGCCGAGGAAGGACCTGGTGACCTGGGAGACCTCGCCGCGCCCGCGGCACATGTCGCAGGTCTGCGCGGAGGTGCCGGGGGCCGCGCCCTCGCCGCTGCAGGTCGTGCAGACGACCGCCGTGTCGACCTGGATGTCCTTGGTCGTGCCGAACGCCGCCTCGGAGAGGTCGATCTCCAGGCGGATCATCGCGTCCTGGCCGCGCCGGGTGCGCGAACGGGGTCCGCGCTGCGAGGCCGTGCCGAAGAAGGCGTCCATGATGTCGCTGAAGTTGCCGAAGCCGCCGGCTCCGAACCCTCCCGCGCCACCGCCGCCGCCCGAGGCGGACAGCGGGTCCCCGCCGAGGTCGTAGACCTGCTTCTTCTGCGGGTCCGACAGCACCTCGTAAGCGGCGTTGATCTCCTTGAACCGCTCCTGGGTCTTCGGATCCGGGTTGACATCCGGGTGCAGCTCGCGGGCGAGCCGACGGAATGCCTTCTTGATCTCGTCCTGAGATGCGTCGCGGCGCACGCCGAGTACGGCGTAGTAGTCCGTGGCCACTTACGACTCCGCCAGGATCTGTCCGACGTAACGTGCCACTGCGCGTACCGCTCCCATCGTTCCGGGGTAGTCCATGCGGGTCGGTCCGACCACGCCGAGTTTGGCGACTGCCTCGTCGCCCGAACCGTAGCCGACCGCGACGACGGACGTGGCGTTGAGGCCCTCATGGGCGTTCTCGTGCCCGATCCGTACGGTCATGCCCGAATCCGTTGCCTCACCGAGCAGCTTCAGCAGGACGACCTGCTCCTCCAATGCCTCCAGCACCGGCCGGATCATCACAGGGAAGTCGTGCCCGAAGCGGGTGAGATTGGAGGTGCCGCCGATGATCAGCCGCTCCTCCGTTTCTTCGACCAGAGTCTCCAGGAGGACGGAGAGCACCGTGGACACGGTTCCCCGGTCCTCGGATTCGAAGGACTCCGGCAGGTCCTGCACCAGTCGCGGGACGTCCGCGAAGCGTCGTCCGACGACCCGGCTGTTGAGCCGGGCCCGGAGGTCGGCCAGCGAGGTGTCACCGAACGGTGCGGGGCAGTCGATCATACGCTGCTCGACCCGGCCCGTGTCCGTGATCAGCACGAGCATCAGCCGGGCCGGAGCCAGCGACAGCAGCTCCACGTGCCGGACCGTCGACCGGGTCAGCGAGGGGTACTGCACGACGGCGACCTGCCTGGTCAGCTGCGCGAGCAGCCGGACCGTGCGGCCCACGACGTCGTCGAGGTCGACCGCGCCGTCGAGGAAATTCTGAATGGCCCTGCGCTCCGGCGACGACAGGGGCTTGACGCCCGCGAGCTTGTCGACGAAGAGCCGGTAGCCCTTGTCCGTCGGGATGCGCCCCGCACTCGTGTGCGGCTGCGCGATGAAGCCCTCGTCCTCCAGCACCGCCATGTCGTTGCGGACAGTCGCCGGGGAGACCCCGAGGCTGTGCCGCTCCGTGAGCGCCTTGGAGCCGACGGGCTCCTCGGTGCCGACGTAGTCCTGGACGATGGCGCGCAGCACTTCGAGTCTGCGTTCGCTGAGCACCGCGCACACCTCCAGCTGTGGTTCTCCGGCGTCTGCCTGGCACTCTGCGTGTTCGAGTGCCAGCAATCCCCCCGGTCAGTGTACGGGGGCGGGGTGGGGCCGGGGCAAGGGCGACCGGCCACGCCGTCACGGGACGGCGCAGGTCGTTGCCGATAGCGTCGCCCTATGGACGTCTCCTGGGAAGACTTCGGGTGGGAACGGCTGGGCCGGACCGCGGGGCGGCGCCGCCTGCCCGTCTGGGACGCGACCGCCGCACTGGTGGCCGGCGCGGACGGTGTGCTGCTCTACGACACGGGCTCGACGCTCCGTGAGGGCGTCGAGCTGCGGACCCAGGCGGAGGCGCTGCTGGGCCGGAGGGTGACGCATATCGCACTGAGTCACCCGCACTTCGACCACGTGCTGGGCACGGCCGCCTTCTCCGGGGCGGAGGTCTACGGGGCGGTCGGCACGGCGGATCTGCTGGGCCGGGGCGCCGGTGAGCTGCGCGCGGACGCGCTGCGGCACGGGATGGGCGAGGCGGACGCCACGGCCGCCACGGACGCGCTGGTGGCCCCGCGGCACCAGGTGAGCGGCGAGTGGACGCTCGATCTCGGCGGCGGGCTCCAGGTGCTGCTGGCCAACGTGGGCCCGGGCCACAGCGGCCACGACCTCGCGGTGCTGGTGCCGGGCTCCCCCGTCGTGGTGCTCTGCGGCGACCTGGTCGAGGAGTCCGGCGAGCCGCAGGCGGGCCGGGACGCGGTGCCCTCTCGCTGGCCGGCGGCGCTGGACCGGCTGCTGGAACTGGGCGGCGAGGACGCGCTGTACGTCCCGGGGCACGGGGCGGTCGTGGACGCGGCGTTCGTACGGGCGCAGCGCGACCGACTGGCCGTCCGCTTCGGCGTGTCGTGAACGGGCCGCCGTCTATCGTCGTGCCATGCGCAGCTACCAGCCGGACCTGACCCCGCCGTGGAAGAAGCCGGCCTCCGCCCCCGAGGTCCCCGCCGAGCAGGGCATGGTCGTCGAGGAGGCCGTCACCGGCTTCTGCGGGGCGGTGATCCGCTGCGAGAAGACGGCCCAGGGCCCGACGGTCACGCTGGAGGACCGCTTCGGCAAGCACCGGGTCTTCCCGATGGAGCCGCGCGGTTTCCTGCTGGAGGGCAGGGTCGTCACCCTGGTCGGCCCGTCGGCGGGCGGCCCCGTGCGCCCCTCCCGCACGGCGTCCGGTTCGGTGTCGGTCCCCGGCGCGCGGGCACGGGTGGCGCGGGCGGGCCGGATCTACGTGGAGGGACGGCACGACGCGGAGCTCGTCGAGCGGGTCTGGGGGGACGACCTGCGCATCGAGGGCGTGGTGGTGGAGTACCTGGAGGGCGTCGACGACCTCGGGGCGATCGTCCGGGAGTTCGCGCCCGGCCCGGACGCCCGGCTCGGTGTGCTGGTCGACCACCTGGTGCCCGGTTCCAAGGAGTCCCGGATCGCCGGACAGGTCACCGGCGAGCACGTGCTGGTGGTGGGACATCCGTACATCGACGTCTGGGAGGCCGTGAAGCCGTCGTCCGTGGGCATCCCCGGATGGCCGGCCGTACCGCGCGGCCAGGACTGGAAGACGGGCGTGTGCCGGGCGCTGGGCTGGCCGCAGAACACGGGGGCGGCCTGGCAGCACATCCTCTCCAAGGTCAGCTCCTACAAGGATCTTGAGCCCCAACTGCTCGGCAGGGTGGAGGAATTGATCGACTTCGTCACTCTTCCCGCCTGATGTACCGGACGGGTTGAGGAGGATCCGGTACCGATCCCCGTGAACACCTGCGCCGCACTCGCACCATCCGTTATTGAGGGATGACGGCGGGCCGGGCTCAGGGGAAGGCACGGGGGCGGATGACGCGCGAAGTGTGGCGGGGCAGTGCGGAGAACGAGGCGGCCTCCGCCGTCTTCCACCTCATGCAGGAGCTGATCGACCAGTACCGGGTCAACCGGCCGGTGATGCCCCTCGTCGTGGCGCAGGCCCAGGACGCGTCCGCCGGGCCGGAGGCCGACAGGAGGGTCGAGAAGATCGTCCGCCAGGTCCACCGGGCGAACCAGCTGCGCCGGGTCCCGGTGAGGCTCCTCGACGGCGGCGGCGACACCCCGTACGAGGCGGCGCTCTCCATGGTCCGCACCCTGACCGAACGCCCGTGGGAGACCAGGGGCACCTCCCAGTACAAGCCCTTCGCCTTCCCGCGCTCCCGGCTGCTCGCCGCGATCGAGCAGGCCACCGCCACGGTCGTCGCCCGGCAGGACCGGGGCTCCGCCCGCGAGCGCGACGAGCGGATCCTGGAACAGCTGGGCAGCCTGCGCTGGCGGGCGAGCCGGTCGGGGGGCAACACCTGGTGGGACTCGCTGCGCGCCTCGGTCCGTCCGGAGACCTTCCTGGGGGCCGTCTTCATCGCCGTGCTCAGCGTGCTGCTCGGCGAGATCGGCTGGGGGCCGACCGTCCTGGTGGCCGCCGCCGCCCTGCTCGGACTGGCGGTCGTACGGCTGTTGACGAGGGCCGCGCCCCCGCTGCTGTGGCTGCGCCGGGCCAGCAGATGGCTGGCGACCACGTCGTCCCTCGCCGCGTCGAGCACCGCGTATCCCTCCGACGGCTGGTCACGCTTCTCCCCCAGCGGTTCGTGGCGGGTGATCCGGGCGCGGGCCGCCGCCGTCGCGGAGCGGGTGGCCGACGCGGGGACGGGCGACGAGCACGCGCGCCAGTTCCACCTGGAGCTGCGGGTCCAGGCGCTGCTGGAGGACCTGCTGGACGGCTACCGGGCGCACGCCCCGGACTGGCGGCGCGCCAAGCGGACCGTCCCGCCGGTGGTGTTCCTGCCCACGGCCACCCAGGACAACGGCGGCGTCCTGCTCATCAACGCCATCAACAACGTGCGTTCCCGGCGCAGCGAGGTGGATCCGCTGCTGCTCCTGGCCTCCCTGCCGGCCGACCGCATCATGCGGCACACCCCGCCGCTGCCTCCTCAGCCGCCTGCGCACGCCGGGGCCAGTTCGGGAGCCCGCGCACGGTACGAGAGCTGGGTGGAGGCCCTGAGCGTCGGCCAGGCCCCGGCGGCGGCGGTGACGCCGGCCTGGGTGCTGCGGCTGCCCCTGCCCACCGAGCAGCTGACCCACGAGCACGCCTACCTCCAGCTCCGCACCCACCGGGTCCGCAGGACCTGGGCCTGGTGGGTGATGTCGGGGAGGACCGTCACCCTCGTGCTGGTCGGCGCGCTGCTGGGGACCTTCCTGTGGAGCCAGCACTGGAAGGAGACGTACTGCTACGGCCCGCTCGTCGGCCGCAGCACGGACGCGGTCAGGCTGGCCGGGCCCGGGGGCGCCGAGGAGTGCGTCGGCGTGGCGACGGTGCCCGGTGTGCGCTTCGCCGGGGGCAACACCCTCCAGCTGAGCGGGGCGGGCAGGGGCATCACCTTCGAGCGGATCGAGCAGGCGATACGGGAGCAGAACGCCAGGATCCAGCCGGACGCACCGCACGTCACCGTCGTCTACGCGGGCCCGCTCACCGGCACCGACGCGAACCGGGAGGACACCCGCAAGGGCCTGGAGGAGCTGACGGGCGTCTATCTCCACCAGCGGTTCGTCAACGACACGGCGAATCGTTCCGTCAAGCTCCGGGTCCTGACGGCCAACGGCGGCCAGGACATGCTGCGGCAGACGACGGCGGTCCGGAAGATCATCGAGGTCGCCCGGCGGGACTCCTCCGTGGTCGGCGTGGTGGGGCTCGGCCGGAACACGACGGACAGCGCGACGGCCACCGGGCTCCTCCAGCGCGCCGGACTGCCCCTGGTGGACACCACGAACTCCGGGAGCGACCTGGCCCGCGACTACCCGAACTACTTCGGGGTCTCCGCGACCGACGAGGAACAGGCCGACGCGGTCGGGCTGATCGCCGGACAGCTCGCGGACCGGCTGGACGATCCGCAGGCCGTCGTGCTGTCCCGGAACGTCGGCAACCAGGACAAGGACCGCTACACCACCGAGCAGCGCAGGGTCGGCCTGGAGATGCTGAAGGAGTCCGGCTTCACCCTGGTCTCCGACACCCGCTACTCCTTGTCGAAGGACGGCGGCTCCGCCAATCTCGACGGGCCCCTGCACACGATCTGCGGGGCGGAGCGCGTGCCCGACGCCCTGTACTTCGCCGGCCGGGTCGAGGACGTCAACACGCTGATGTCGGGCCTCGGGCAGACGGCCGGCTGCTCGGACCGGGCGATCACGGTCTTCACCGGCGACGACCTGGCCAAGGCACGCTTCGACGACGCGACGAAGCTGGCGGACAAGGTCACGCTCTACTACGGGGCCCTGGCGCCGATGAGCCGGGGCGGGGGCCGGGCGTTCTACGAGGACTCCCGCAAGGCGCTGGAACAGCTGCTGCCCGAAGGCCGGCGGCTGCCCGCACTGCCGAAGGAGCGCCCGTACGAGGACCAGCTGTTCGCGAGCGGGCAGTCGGTCATCTCCTACCAGGCGACCGCGGCCCTCTACGCCGCGGCGACCCGCGGCGACACCCCGCAGAGCGCGGCGGAGACCTGGGCGACGCTGTACTCGGTGGCCCTGCACGACATGCCGACCGGGACCGTCACCTTCCGGGGGACCACGCCCTACGCCGACCAGAAGGTGCACGGCCTGAACGTCGTCGAGGTCACCCGGCCGGGGCCGGACGCGCGGATCCGCGTCGTGTGCGGCCGGGCGGCGGGTGCCCGGACGGTGCTGACCCGCGCGGACTGCCCACTGCCCTGAGAGCCGGCCCGCTGCCCTGGGGCCGCCGCTGTTCCGTGGACCGCCCGGTGTTCCGTGGACCGCCCCGGTGTTCCGTGGACTGCCCCGGGGGGCTCGGTGCTGACCGGTGAGCCCGGAGCCGCCCGGTGCGCTCGGTGCGCTCGGTGACCATCCGGTGGGCTCGATGCTGACCGGCGCGCTCGGTGACCATCCGGTGGGCTCGATGCTGACCGGCGCGCGCTCCATGCTGACCGGCGCCGCTCCATGACATCCGGTGCGCTCCATGCTGACCGGCGCCGCTCCGTGGCGTCCGGCGGCGGACGGCTGCCGGGGGCGGCTCCGTACCGCCGGGGAGTGGGCGACGGCTGCCGGGTGACCGGCGCCCCGCGCGAATGCTCCGTACGCTGCCCGGACCCCGCGCGGGGTCCGGCCCGGGTCCGGGGCCGGGCGCTCAGTCCACCAGGTCCCGCACCACGGCGTCGGCCAGCAGCCGGCCCCGCAGCGTGAGGACCGCGCGTCCCTCGCCGTACGGGCCGGGCTCCAGCAGACCGTCCGTCACCGCGCGCCCGGCCGCCGCGAGGCCCGCGGGGGCGAGCAGGGACAGGGGGCAGCCCTCGACGAGCCGCAGTTCCAGCAGGATGCGCTCGACCCGCCGGTCCTCGTCGGCGAGCACCTCTCTGCCCGCTCCGGGCGAGCGGCCCTCGGCCAGGGCCTGCGCGTAGGCCCCGGGGTGCTTGACGTTCCACCAGCGCACGCCGCCGACATGGCTGTGCGCGCCCGGTCCCGCGCCCCACCAGTCGGCCCCGCGCCAGTACAGCTCGTTGTGCAGGCAGCGGCCCTCGGGGGTGCGGGACCAGTTCGACACCTCGTACCAGGAGAAGCCCGCGGCGGCCATCGCCTCGTCGGCGATCAGATAGCGGTCCGCGTGGACGTCGTCGTCCGTCATCGGGACCTCACCCCGGCGGATGCGGCGGGCGAGCTGGGTCCCCTCCTCGACGATCAGCGCGTACGCGGAGACGTGGTCGGGGCCCGCGCCGATCGCCGCGTCCAGGGAGGCGCGCCAGTCGTCGTCGGACTCACCGGGGGTCCCGTAGATCAGGTCGAGGTTGACGTGCTCGAACCCGGCCTGACGGGCCTCGGCGACGCAGGCCTCGGGCCTGCCGGGCGTGTGGGTGCGGTCCAGGACCTTCAGGACGTGCTGCCGGGCGCTCTGCATGCCGAAGGAGACCCGGTTGAAGCCTCCCTCGCGCAGGGCGGCGAGGTACGCCGGATCGACGGATTCCGGATTGGCCTCCGTGGTGATCTCCGCGTCCTCCGCGAGCCCGAACTCCTCGCGGATCGCCGCGAGCATCCGGACGAGGTCGGCGGCGGGCAGCAGTGTCGGCGTGCCGCCGCCGACGAAGACCGTGCGGACCGGCCGGGGATCGTCGCCGAGCACCTTGCGGGCCTGGCGGACCTCCTGGACCAGATGGGCGGCGTAGTTGTCCCGGGAGGCGAGCGCACCACCGGAACCGCGCAGCTCGGTCGCGGTGTAGGTGTTGAAGTCGCAGTAGCCGCAGCGGGTGGCGCAGTAGGGCACGTGCAGGTAGAAGCCGAGCGGCCGTCCGACGGCGCCGTCCAGGGCATGGCGGGGCAGGGCCCCGTCGTCGGGCACGGGCTCACCATCGGGCAGTACGGAAGGCATACCGTCCATTGTCACTCGCCGGCCGAGCTGCCCCGCACCGCCGTGTGCCGTCCCCCGTCGACCTGGATCACCAGCATGGCCAGGTCGTCGTCGGGCGGGCGTTCCGCGAAGGCGTGCACGGCCCGCTTGATCCGGTCGGCGATCCCGGCGGCGGGAAGCCCCGCGCAGCCCGCCAGGACCCGTGCGAGGCCGTCGCCGTCGTCGAACATCAGCCGCCCGGAGCGCCTCTCCGTCACCCCGTCGGTGACGCAGAGGAGGCTGTCGCCGGGTGCCAGGTCGAAGCTCTGGCTGACGTACGCCACGTCCTCGACGATGCCGAGCAGCACCTGCGGCTCGGCGGCCGGGCGTACGGTGCCGTCGGGGCGCAGCAGCAGCGGGAGCGGATGGCCGGCGCTCGCCACGGTGCAGCGCACCCCGCCGTCCGGGAGCGGCACGAGGTCGCCGTACAGCAGGGAGAGGAAGCGGGACTGGGAGCCGTCCTGGATCTGTTCGCCGCCCTGGAGCTGCTGGCCGCCGGCCGCCGCGACCATGAGGGCGGCGGCCTCGGCGGCCTCCATGGCGTCGTCCAGGAGGAGCCGGTTGAGCCGGTCGAGCACCTCGCCGACGCTGAAGCCCTCCCGGGACAGCAGGCGCAGCCAGGGCCGGGCGAGACCGGTGACGACGGCGGCCTCGGGGCCGCTGCCCTGGACGTCCCCGAGCACGAAGCACCAGCGGCCGCCGGGGCACGGGAAGAGGTCGTAGAAGTCGCCGCCGACCACGCCGTCGTCCCCCGGCTCGTAGACCAGGGCGCTGGTGACTCCGGGTATGTCGGCGACCTTGCTGGGCAGCAGGCCGCGCTGGAGGATCCGGCTGATGGTGGCCTGGCGGGTGTAGGCGCGGGCGGCGCCCACCGCGAGGCCGACCCGGCGGACGAAGTCCGCGAGGAGGGCGGCGACCTCGTCGGGGATGCGGTCGGTGCCCTCACGGCCCACCAGGACGGCGCCGAGCGTGCGCCCGCCGGAGACGATCCGGTGGGCGAGCGCGGCGCCGGAGACGCTCTCACGCTCCGCCGTGGCGCCGCCGGGCCAGGGGATGGGCACGGGACCGGTACCGACGCTCCCCGGCAGCCGGAGCGGCTCCTTCTCCAGGGCGGGGCGCAGCAGCGCCGTACGGGACTCGTCGCTGTGCCAGACCCCGGCGAGGCGGGGCACGGCCGACGGGCCGCCGCCCTCGCTCTCCAGCCATATCGCGCACCAGTCCGCGAGCCGGGGCACGAGGAGCGGGCCGGCCGTGGACGCCACCAGGTCCTCGTCGAGCTGGCCCGCGAGGAGGACGGACGCCTCGGCGAGGAAGGAGGGCCCGCCGCCCCGGGCCCAGCCCGCGTCGTCACGCGCGGCGTGCGCCCCGCCGGGAACGAGGATCCCGCCGGGGCGCGGGCCGCGCCCGAGGGCGTCGCCGGAGGCGGCCTGGGGGTCGGGCAGTCCGTACCGGTCGTCGCCGGGCAGGCGGGCCCAGACGGTCTTGAGCCCGGTGCGGTAGGTGATGCCCCAGGATTCGGCGAGGGTGGCGACGAGTTGCAGTCCCCGGCCGTACTCGGCGGGGTCCGGGCGCTCGGCACGGCCGTCGCGCACCGAGCGGGCCGGATGGTGGTCGGTGATCTCCAGCACCAGCGCGGCGGGCTCGGGGCCGGCCGAGTCCTCCAGCCTGAGGAGCAGCTCGACCGTCGTACCGGCGTGCACGACGGCGTTGGTGACCAGTTCACTGGCCACGCTCAGGGCGTCGTCGGTGAGCCGTTCGCCGAACTCTCCGGCGGAGGGCAGGCCGAGCCCCGTCCAGTCGGCGAGGGCGGCCCGGACGAATCTGCGGGCCGCGGCCGACGCCTGCGGGATTCCGGGCAGGCTCGTACGGGCGACCGGACGCGGGTCGCCGTCCTGGCCTGCGACGACGGTACCGGGACGCTGGACGATGTCCCGCTGCAAGGGAATGGGCCCCACGGTGCGGCTCCTGACAGTCTCGCGAAACGCCGCTGACGTATCCCGACAGAGTGACAGACCGGGCGCGCCCATAAGCGCCGAGTGACGTAAGTGGCCGCGGCCGGAAACGAACGGGCCGGGCCCGGCGTGCGCTCGCGCACTCACCGGACCCGGCTCCCACGTGCTCCTGCGTGCTCCCCCGGCCGGGCGGCCGGGCCGTCGGGCCTCGCCGGGTGCCGTCCACACCCGGCGCGAGCCGGCGTACGGGTCCGTCCACGCCCCGCCGGAGCCCGCGTACCCGTCCCGTCCACGTCCGGCCGGGACCCGCGTACCCGCTCCGTCTACGCCTCGCGGGAACCCGCGTACATGTCGTCGATGAGGTCCTTGTACTCCCGCTCGACGACCGGCCGCTTCAGCTTGAGGCTGGGGGTCAGCTCCCCGTGCTCGATGTCGAGGTCGCGCGGCAGGAGCCGGAACTTCTTGATGGTCTGCCAGCGTTGCAGCCCCTCGTTGAGCCGCCGCACGTACCCGTCGATGAGCTCCACGGTCCGCGGGGCCGCCACCACCTCGGCGTACGGCTTCCCGCCGAGCCCGTTCTCCTCGGCCCAGCCGAGGATGGTGGGCTCGTCGAGCGCGATGAGGGCGGTGCAGAAGTTACGGTCGGCGCCGTGCACCAGGATGTTGGAGACGAACGGGCACACCGCCTTGAACTGGCCCTCGACCTCCGCCGGGGCGATGTACTTGCCGCCGGACGTCTTGATCAGGTCCTTCTTGCGGTCGGTGATCCGCAGATAGCCGTCCTGGGAGAGCTCGCCGATGTCACCGGTGTGGAACCAGCCGTCGGACTCCAGCACCTCGGCGGTCTTCTCGGGCAGCCGGTGGTAGCCCTCCATCAGCCCGGGGCCGCGCAGCAGGATCTCGCCGTCGTCGGCGATCCGGACCTCGGTGCCGGGGAGCGGCTTGCCGACGGTGCCGGTGCGGTAGGCGCCGCCCGGGTTCACGAAGGAGGCGGCGCTGGACTCCGTCAGCCCGTACCCCTCCAGGATGTGGATGCCCGCTCCGGAGAAGAAGAGGCCGATGTCCGGCGCGAGGGCGGCCGAGCCGGAGACGCAGGCGCGGAGCCGCCCGCCGAAGGCCTCGCGGATCTTCGCGAAGACGAGGGTGTCGGCGACCTTGTGCTTGGCGCCGAGCGCGAAGGGCACGGAGGCCCTGCCCGTACGCCGGAAGTTGTCCTGCGACACCGTGGCGTACTCACGGGCCACCTCGGCCGCCCACTGGAAGATCTTGTACTTGGCGCCGCCGCCGGCCCTCGCCTTGGCCGCGACCCCGTTGTAGACCTTCTCGAAGATGCGGGGAACGGCCGCCATGTAGGTCGGCTGGACCACCGGGAGGTTCTCGATGATCTTGTCGACCCGGCCGTCGACGGCCGTGACGTGGCCGACCTCGATCTGCCCCGACGTGAGCACCTTGCCGAAGACGTGCGCGAGCGGCAGCCAGAGGTACTGGACGTCTCCCTCGGTGATGAGGCCGGTGGCCACGGTCGCCTTGGCCATGTACGACCAGTTGTCGTGCGGCAGCCGCACCCCCTTGGGGCGGCCGGTGGTGCCCGAGGTGTAGATCAGGGTGGCCAGCTGGTCGGCGGTGATCGCGGCGACCCGTTCGGTGACCGCGTCCGGGTTCTTCGCCAGGTACTCGGTGCCCCGGGCCTCGAGTTCGGCGAGGGTGAGGACCCAGCCCTCGGGGTCGTCGTCCACGGGCTCGGCACCGGCCGGATCGATGACGACGACGTGCGCCAGTTCGGGCAGCCCGGCCCTGCTCTCACGGGCCTTCGCCAGCTGCACCGCGTCCTCCGCGATGAGCACGCGGCTGTCGGAGTCGGCCAGGATGAAGGCGGACTCCTCCGTGTTCGTGGAGGGGTAGATCGTCGTGGTCGCCGCGCCGGCGCACATCACGCCGAGGTCGGCCAGGATCCATTCGACGCGGGTCGACGAGGCGAGCGCGACGCGCTCCTCCGGCAGGACACCCAGAGCGATCAGACCGGCCGCGATGGCGTGGACCCGCTCGGCGGCCTGCGCCCAGGTGAGCGACTTCCACTCGTCCGGGCCCTGCCCCGTGGCGGCCGGCACCGGGTAGCGGTACGCCTCCCCGTCCGGGGTGGCCGCCACGCGGTCGATGAAGAGAGCCGCCACGGAGGGCGGTCGGCTATCGATCAGGGTCTGTGTGTCGCTCACGACGTCCTCCGGGCCTGCGGCATTGCTACGACCGGCTTATGGGTGCTGCTGCTTGTATGTCCTGCTTCTCGTTCCCGCTCGGCCTGCTTGTTTAACTGGCGAGTAACTAACGGGGTGGTGATCAGACTAGAGCGCGGGCGACCGTCGCGTAAGAGGCAACGGGCCGCCGCTTGATAACGAAGCGGGCCCCTGCGCCACGGACGTCCGTGGCGCAGGGGCCCGCCGGGGACCACCCGCGCCCCCCCGGCCGCGTACCCCCGGGTCCCCCCCGGGGGCGGGGGGAGGCACCAACCGGGTACATCA
>NZ_JBHVQX010000007.1:236666-282453 GCF_042886395.1 Streptomyces sp. NPDC058008
CTCCCGCCGGGCCCCCGACCCCAAAACCCCACCGGCCCCCCCCCTACAACACCCCCCCGCCCCACCCCCCACCAGGCCCCGGGCCCCCGCGCCCCGCCGGGCAGCTCCCGCGCACGCCCGACGGCGTACCCCCGGGTCGCCCCCGGGGACGGGTGCTGCCACCTACCGGTTCCTGCTGGTCCCTGCGGGTCTCCGCGGCTTCCCGCGGCTTCCGGAGGCTTCCCGCCGGGAGGGTGCTACTTCTTGCCCTTGCCCTCGCCGGCCGACTCGTCGGTCGACAGGACGGAGATGAACGCGTCCTGCGGCACCTCCACGTTGCCGACCATCTTCATCCGCTTCTTGCCTTCCTTCTGCTTCTCCAGCAGCTTCCGCTTACGGGAGATGTCACCGCCGTAGCACTTGGCGAGGACGTCCTTGCGGATGGCGCGGACGGTCTCACGGGCGATGACCCGGGAGCCGATGGCGGCCTGGATCGGCACCTCGAAGTTCTGCCGGGGGATGAGCTTCTGCAGCTTGGCGACGAGCCGGACGCCGTACGCGTACGCCTTGTCCTTGTGCGTGACCGCCGAGAACGCGTCGACCTTGTCGCCGTGCAGGAGGATGTCGACCTTGACGAGCTGGGCGGACTGCTCCCCGGTGGGCTCGTAGTCGAGGGAGGCGTAACCGCGGGTCTTGGACTTCAGCTGGTCGAAGAAGTCGAAGACGATCTCGGCGAGCGGCAGGGTGTAGCGGATCTCCACCCGGTCCTCGGAGAGGTAGTCCATGCCGATCAGGGTGCCGCGCCGGTTCTGGCAGAGCTCCATGATCGCGCCGATGAACTCGCTGGGCGCCAGGACCGTGGCCCTCACCACCGGCTCGTGCACCTTGTCGATCTTGCCCTCGGGGAACTCGCTCGGGTTGGTGACGATGTGCTCCGAGCCGTCCTCCATCTCCACCCGGTAGACCACGTTCGGGGCGGTGGCGATGAGCTCGAGGCCGAACTCCCGCTCCAGGCGCTCACGGATCACGTCGAGGTGCAGCAGGCCGAGGAAGCCCACGCGGAAGCCGAAGCCGAGCGCGGCCGACGTCTCCGGCTCGTAGACCAGGGCGGCGTCGTTGAGCTGGAGCTTGTCCAGGGCCTCACGCAGGTCCGGGTAGTCGGAGCCGTCCAGGGGGTAGAGCCCCGAGAACACCATCGGCTTCGGGTCCTTGTAGCCGCCCAGCGCCTCGGTCGCCCCCTTGTTCAGGGAGGTGATGGTGTCACCGACCTTGGACTGCCGGACGTCCTTCACACCGGTGATGATGTAGCCGACCTCGCCGACGCCGATGCCGTCGGCCGGGGTCATCTCGGGTGAGGAGACCCCGATCTCCAGCAGTTCGTGGGTGGCGCCCGTCGACATCATCCTGATGCGCTCGCGCTTGTTGAGCTGGCCGTCGACGACCCTGACGTAGGTGACGACACCGCGGTAGGCGTCGTAGACCGAGTCGAAGATCATCGCGCGCGCCGGGGCGTCGGCCTGGCCGACCGGGGCCGGGACGTCCCGGACGACCCGGTCGAGCAGCGCGTCCACGCCGACACCGGTCTTCGCGGAGACCTTGAGCACGTCCTCGGGCTGGCAGCCGATGAGGTTGGCCAGCTCCTCGGAGAACTTCTCGGGCTGGGCCGCGGGCAGGTCGATCTTGTTGAGCACCGGGACGATGGTGAGGTCGTTCTCCATCGCCAGGTAGAGGTTGGCCAGCGTCTGCGCCTCGATGCCCTGGGCCGCGTCCACCAGCAGGACGGTTCCCTCGCACGCGGCCAGGGAACGGGAGACCTCGTACGTGAAGTCCACGTGGCCCGGGGTGTCGATCATGTTGAGGATGTGGGTCGCGCCCTTGTCCTCGCCCTCGGTGGGCGCCCACGGCAGACGGACCGCCTGGGACTTGATGGTGATGCCGCGCTCGCGCTCGATGTCCATCCGGTCGAGATACTGGGCGCGCATCTGCCGCTGGTCGACCACTCCCGTCAGCTGGAGCATCCGGTCGGCAAGCGTCGACTTGCCGTGGTCGATGTGCGCGATGATGCAGAAGTTACGGATCAGCGCCGGGTCGGTACGGCTCGGCTCGGGCACGTTGGTAGGAGTCGCGGGCACGCAGGGTCCTGATTCTTGAGACGCCGGACGCCGTGTCTCGGGTCGAAGTCGGGTCGGACGGATCGATACGTAGCCTCCATCGTCCCACGCCTGAGGGACCGGGACCGGTTTGGGCCGGTCCGAGGGTGGCTGCTACCGTGGGCAGCTGTGCCTCGTGGCCCTCAGAAGCGGCGTGGCGCACATAGAAGATCCAACGAACCTGAAAAGGCTCTTTCGTGGCGAACATCAAGTCCCAGATCAAGCGGAACAAGACGAACGAGAAGGCGCGCCTGCGCAACAAGGCCGTCAAGTCCTCGCTCAAGACCTCGATCCGCAAGGCCCGCGAGGCTGCCGCTGCCGGTGACGTCGAGAAGGCCACCGTGGCCGTCCGCGACGCCTCCCGCCAGCTCGACAAGGCTGTCTCGAAGGGTGTCATCCACAAGAACGCCGCCGCCAACAAGAAGTCGGCGCTGGCTCTCAAGGTTGCCGCCCTCCAGGGCTGAGCTACTGATGTGATCGCCGGTACGGACTCAGCGGGCCCTCTCTCCCGCTCCTGACCGGCACCCCGCGCCGCACACCGAACCTGCGTTCGCCACGCGGGTGCGGCGCACCAAGCGTGAACCGAAGGCCCCGGCCACGTCCTCCCCAGGACGACGGCCGGGGCCTTCGTGCGTGGGTTGGGTTGCGGGGGGGGCGGGCGACGGGGGCAACGGGGGGCCACCGGGGCACCGGGGGGCGTGGCTGAGGCTGGGGGGCGGGACCGGGGCTGGGGCTGAGGGGCGGGACCGGGGCTGGGCGGGGGCTCGGGTCGGGGCTGGGGTGGGGGCTGGGGCTGGGGGGCGGGACCGGGGCTGGGGCTGGGGGCGAGGCTGAGGCTGGGGCTGGGGCTGGGGCTGGGGGCGAGGCTGGGGCTGGGCGACCCAGGCCCCGTGCCGCCCACGGGCTTGAGGCTGGTCGAGGCTGAGGGCTGAGGGTCGGCCGGGGGCGTAGTCAGGACCTCGGGTACGGGGCTGAGAGCTGGTCGGGCCTGGACTCGTACGTACTCAAGGCTTCGGGGCCGGAGGCCCACGGCCCCGACTCGGGGCCGGGATGCGTGAACCCCGGCTCGGGGCCGGGGTGTGTGAAACCCGGCTCGGGGGCGGGGTGCGTGGACCACGACTCGGGGCCGGGGTGCGTGCCAAACCTTCGAGTGCGGTGGGGGCGGGGCTGGGCCGGGGCTCGGGAGCGTACTCGACGCTTCGCGGTTGGGGCCCGCGGCTCGTCGGCGCTGGGGTGCGTGCCCAAGGCTTCGGATGCGACGGGACTGGGGCGGGGGCCCGGCCCCGCGCGGAGAGGGCTGGTGGACTCGGCTCGGATCGCAGAGGACCGGCGAGGGGAGGACCGGTGGGGTCGGCAAGGTGCGAGAGGTCCGGTTCAGGGACGACCGGCGGGACCCCGGGTGCGAGAGGACCGGCTCAGGGACGAACGGCGGGACCGTCAGGGGCGCGGCCGGGTACGGCGGCGCCGGGGCGCCAGGTGCCGGTGCGGCCGTCGGACAGCAGCCGATCGGACCGACGGTCGCCGGATCGCGCGCCGGCTCAGCGGCCTCCGGCTCGTGCCGCGCGGGCGACGGCGACCACGGCCTTCTCCAGGGCGTACTCGGGGTCGTCCCCGCCTCCCTTGACACCGGCGTCGGCCGCCGCGACGGCGGTCAGTGCCGCTGCGACTCCGTCCGGAGTCCAACCGCGCATCTGCTGGCGCACCCGGTCGATCTTCCAGGGCGGCATGCCGAGTTCGCGAGCCAGGTCCGCCGGGCGCCCGCCCCGGGCGGAGGAGAGCTTGCCGATCGCCCGGACACCCTGTGCGAGGGCGCTGGTGATCAGGACGGGTGCGACGCCTGTGGACAGCGACCACCGCAGCGCCTCCAGCGCTTCGGCCGCCCGGCCTTCCACGGCACGGTCGGCGACGGTGAAGGAGGATGCCTCCGCCCGGCCCGTGTAGTAGCGGCCGACGACTGCCTCGTCGATGGTGCCCTCGACGTCCGCGGCCAGCTGCGACACGGCGCTCGCCAGCTCCCGCAGGTCACTGCCGATGGAGTCCACCAGTGCCTGGCACGCTTCCGGGGTCGCGGACCGTCCGAGGGTCCGGAACTCCGACCGCACGAAGGACAGCCGCTCGGCGGGCTTGGTGGTCTTGGGGCACGCCACCTCACGCGCCCCTGCCTTCCGGACCGCGTCCAGCAGCCCCTTGCCCTTGGCTCCTCCCGCGTGCAGCAGCACGAGGGTGATCTCCTCGGCGGGGGCACCCAGGTACGCCTTGACGTCCTTGATGGTGTCGGCGGAGAGATCATGCGCGTTGCGCACGATCACCACCTTGCGCTCGGCGAAGAGCGAGGGGCTGGTGAGCTCCGCGAGTGTGCCCGGCTGCAACTGGTCCGGGGTGAGGTCGCGGACGTCCGTGTCGGCGTCGGAGGCCCGGGCCGCGGCAACCACCTGCTGCACGGCACGGTCCAGGAGCAGGTCCTCCTGGCCCACGGCGAGCGTGACGGGGGCGAGCGGATCGTCGGTGGAATTACGTCTGGTGGCCATCGCGGTCCAGCATCCCACGCCCCTGTGACAACGCCGCGGGGCAGCCGCCCCGGCGTACGGCCCGACCCTGCCTGACGGAGAATGACCCGGTGAGCGATGTGAGACATGTACTGGTGCTGCCCGACCGCGACGCGGCCGAGGAAGTCGCCGGAGAACTGGCCGACCGGTTCGGCGTCGGCGAGGAACCGCAGCTCGTGCGGGACGCCCTGGCCGGCGAGGACGACGCCGAGGACGCCCAGTGGCTGGTGGTCGTGGAGGACCCGGACGGACGGCTGGATTCCGCGGCGCTCGACGCGTTCGCCGCCGAGTACGAGGGGTGGCTGGAGGCACCGTGACAGCGGCGAGGACGTGTGCGGCCGACGGCGCCCGCCGGCCGCACCACCCTGCGGGCCCCGCACAGCCGTCAGCACGTGGTGTGTGGATGCGCCGAGTGGCGTGGGCCCGCAGTGCAATCCCGGTGTGGCGCGGGGGCGCGGCGGGGGCCCGCAGTGCAATCCCTGCGGCGCGAGGGCGCGGCGCGGGCCTGCGATGCAGTGCCTTCGGTGTCAGCCCTTGGGAACGATCTGGATGTCCATCTCGATCTTGATACTGGGGCCGACCACGGCGATTCCGCGTGCCAGCATCGTCTGCCACGTGAGCGTGAAGTCCTCGCGGTGCAGCTCAGTGGTCGCCCGGCAGGCGGCCCGGGTCTCGCCCTCCAGGCCGTTGCCCAGGCCGAGGTACCGGGTGTCCAGGGTGACGGTACGGCTCACGCCGTGCAGGGTGAGCGCGCCGGTGACACCCCAACGGGTACCACCGCGGTGGACGAAGCGCTCGCTGTAGAACTCGAGCGTCGGATAGCGCCCGACGTCGAGGAAGTCACCGGACCGCAGGTGGTCGTCGCGCATCCGGACGTTCGTGTCGATCGACGAGGCGTCGATGATGACGTGCATGGCCGAGTCCTCCATGCGGTCGGCGATCCGCACCGCACCGGCGAAGGTGTTGAACCTGCCGTGGATCCGGGCCATGCCGATATGCCGTGCCGTGAAACCGATCTGGGTGTGCGTCGGCTCGATCTCCCAGTCACCCGGGTCGGGCAACTGCGGGGGCTGGGACACCGGGAGCGAGACGTCGCCGACGCTCACGTGACCGCCCTGGGTCACGGTGACCGAACGGTGGAAGGGCGTGAAGCCCTCCGCTGTGACACCCAGGCGGTAGTCCCCCGGCGGCACCGTGGCGACCACGTTTCCGAAGGGGTCGGTCTCGCCGCCGACGACTTTGCGGCCCGCGCTGTCGGTGACGACGAAGTCGGCCTGCTGCACGGGCTCGGACACCGGGTCCAGCACCCGGCAGCTCAGCATTCCGGCATTCTGCGGCACGGGGAAGCCTGCGGGGGCACTGTTCTGCGCGGTGCCGGACTTCGCTCTGCTGCCTAGCCAACGGCCGAACATGTGCACGTACTCCCCAGGGCGGTTCTCACCTCGGACCCCTGACAGCCGGACGTCGTTGTCGGATCAGCGGCCCGCCGACGAATAGGCATTCGATCACCATTGCGATGTTCGAGGCAAACGCAGCAGCTCAGGCAGGTTGTGCCGAGCTGTGACCAGCTGTCCGCCACTGTGCGCAGGTACTACCGAAGGTCCGTATTGCACCGATACCCATCGGCCCCGTAGGCCCACTGGATGTCACCGGACCCCATCCGGCGTCCACAGCCCGTATCGCCCTGCTCAGCCGGTCATGGGCGGGCGTACCGACGGCGGGTGCGTCAGCGTGATGCCGAAGTGGTCCTGGTAGGCGGCGAGCACCTCGGCGTTGTTGTCCAGCTCCGTCTCGTGGCGCTCTCCTCTCCGGGTCGTGATCAGGGTGCGGCCGCGAAGCGTCACCCGGCCGTCCCCGGTGTACCGGGAGCAGATGAGTGACCGGGAGAAGTGGGATTCCGGCGACGTGCGGTGGTACCAGGCCCCGGCCCGGAACTCCGTCAGCACACGGGGCCTCATGTCCAGGCGGAACTGCCGTGACCCGTCGCGCAGTAGGTCGAGGTCCCCCTGCGGCGCCTCCCGGAAGCGGAAGGTGCCGCAGGGATCGTCCTGTTCGGTGCGGACCTCCAGTTCGAGCGGGTGAAGGGCGTGGTCGCCGAATCCCACATCGGCGAGCCAGGGGCCCGTACCGTCGTCCGTCTCGACCCGCAGCGCGACGTGGTCGTACGGGATGCCGAGGCGTCCGCCGTCTCCGAACACCCGCGCCTGGAGCAGGGTGACGCGGAAGCCCAGCTCGCGCAGCAGCGCGGCGAAGGCGCCGTTGAGCTCGTAGCAGAAGCCGCCTCGCCGTTGCGCCACGATCTTGTCGACGAGCTTCGCCTCCTCCAGGACGATGTCCTGTCCGAGATGGATCGAGAGGTTCTCGAAAGGCACGGTCATCAGGTGGCGGAGCTGGAGCACGCGCAGGGCCGAGGCGTCGGAACGGACCGGGCGGGCCGCGCCGATGCGTTCGAGATAGGCGTCCGCCCAGGCAGAGTCGGGCACATGGGCCGGCTGCCGCCGTTCCTCGTTCATGCAGGAAGTCTGCCGTGGTACGTCCGGCGGCGCCATTGGTCTCCCGACCTAGGACCGGTGGCCGATGCCACGGTCGCTGCCGCTGGCTAGCGTGTGGCCGATGACGGAGCGAGAGCCGGCACGCGACCGGAAACAGCGCAAGCAGGACGCACTCGATCGCCTGGAGAAGGACCAGGACGCCTGGGTGGCGACCGCCTCCGCCGACGGCGTGCCGTGCCTGGTGCCCCTGTGGTTCGTGTGGGACCGGAACACGCTGCTGCTGGCCACCCGGCGTACCAACCCGACAGCGGTCAACGTGACTCCGTCCGGACAGATCAGAGTCACTGTCGGCAACGCGCGGGACGTGGTGCTGATCGAGGGCACAGCCGAGGTCGTCGAGGGGACGGATCTCCCCACCGCGTCGGGGGAGGCCTTCGCGGAGAAGCTCAACTGGGACCCACGCGGTCATCCCACGTGGGTGTACCTGCGCATCACGCCGTACGCCCTCAAGGCCTGGCGCGAGAAGAACGAGCTGGCGGGCCGTGACCTGATGCGGGACGGAACCTGGCTGGTCTGACAGCAGTGCCCCGCCCACCGGACGCCCTCCCTCGGCAGCGGCAGGGACCGGCCCGGCGGGGGCAGGGGCAGGCCCGGCAGGGACAGGAACCGACCCGGCGGAACGGATCGGCCCGGCAGAATCGACGAGCGTGGCGGGGCGGATCCGCCCAGCAGAACCGACCAGCGTGGCGGGGATCGGCACATGCGGCGCCGGCACGACAGATACCGACAGGTCCAGGGCAGGAGCGGCAGCGACCGGCCCGACCCGGAACGTCCCGACGGCAACCGACCGCACTGGGATGCTCTCGACGGGGACCGGAACAACCAGGCTCCGCACAGCGGCGGTGGCACGGCACCCGCCGGGTTCCTCGCTCATGACCGGCCCGCCGCGCGCAGAGCCGCCCCTGCGCCTCGCACCGCGATCGCCCCATGGATGTCGGTACGCAGAACCTTCGCTCCTGTCGCCTCGAGGGCATCGACCGTACGGGCCGCCGGATGGCCGTACGGATTGTCCGTGCCGCAGCTGATCAGTGCGAGCCTCGGGTGTGCACTGCTCAGGAGTGCGGTGTCCTGATGGGCGGAGCCGTGGTGCGCGACCTTGAGCACGTCCACCCGGGGCAGCGCCGGCTGACCGCGCAACATCCCCCTCTGTGCCGGGGGTTCGAGGTCGCCCAGCAACAGCAGGGTCATCCCCCCGGACCGGACGAGAAGTGTGACGCTGGAATCGTTCGGTTCCTCGGTCGGACCGGCCGGGGCGGCCCCCGGCGCACCCGCCGCGGGCCAGAGCACCTGCCACTCGAGGGGGCCGGTCCGGCGTCGCTCACCCGGAACGGCCCGGATGGTGGGGACGTGCGCCTCCTCGGCCGTTCTCCTCACGAAGGCCGCCTGTTCCGGAGGCTTGTCGAGGCTCGTCGTCTGGATCGCGCCGACCTCGCGCCCCCTCAGCACACCGGGCAGACCGCGCACATGGTCGGCGTGGAAGTGGGTCAGCAGCAGGAGGGGCACACGGGTGATGCCGAGATCGCGTAGGCACCGGTCGACCAGGCGGGGTTCGGGGCCCGTGTCCACGACCACTCCGGTGCTGTCCCCGGCGGCGAGCACCATGGCGTCCCCCTGTCCCACGTCGCAGAGCGCGAAGGCCCACCCGGGAGGCGGCCACCCTGTCATGAGCCGGGTGAGCGGAACCGGCCTGAGCACCGCGAGCACCAGGAGGAGCGCGGCGGCGGAGCACACCCAGGGGTGGCGTGCCAGGCGTCGGGCTGAGAGCACCAGGAGAACCGTGAGGACGGCCAGGAGCGCGGCTCCTCTCCAGCCGCCCGGCCAGTCGACTTCCGCCCCGGGAAGCGCCGCCCCGGTACGGGCCACGGACGCGATCCATCCGACGGGCCAGCCCGCGGCCTCGGCCAGCGCTTCCGCCACCGTCATGGAGACAGGGGCGACGGCGAGCGAGGCGAACCCGAGGACTGTCGCGGGAGCCACAGCGAACTCGGCCAGCAGGTTGCAGGGAATCGCCACCAGGCTGACCCGCGACGCGAGGACCACGACCACGGGTGCACAGACCGCCTGGGCCGCCCCGGCGGCGGCCAGCACCTCGGCAAGCCGTGCCGGGACCCCGCGACGCTGAAGCGCACCGCTCCATCCCGGTGCGAGGGTGAGGAGCGCACCGGTGGCGAGGACGGACAGCAGGAAGCCGTAACTGCGGGCCAGCCACGGGTCGTACAGCACCAGCAGCAGAACGGCGGTCGCCAGCGCGGGAATCAGCGATCTGCGCCGGCCCGTCCCGATGGCGAGCAGTGTGATCACGCCGCAGGCGGCCGCGCGAAGAACGCTCGGCTCCGGACGGCAGACGATCACGAAGGCCAGGGCGACCGCGCCGCCGGTGAGGGCCGTCATACGCAGGGAGATGCCCAGGCGCGGTGCCAGGCCCCGGCGTTCACTCCGCGAGGCCGTACCCGGAGGGCCGATGAGGAGGAAGAGCAGGATCGACAGGTTGGAGCCGGACACGGCGAGCAGGTGGGTGAGGTCGGTGGCCTTGAAAGCGTCGTGCAGGTCGGGCTGAACCCGTGACGTATCGCCGACGACCAGACCTGGCAGGAGCGCCCGCGCGTCGGGGTCGAGGCCGTCGGTGGCCTCCCGGAGGCCGGACCGCAGCTTCCCCGCGGCGCGTTGGAGGAGGGTGGGCTCCGTCGTGATCTGCGGGGGCCGGTCCGCGTCGGTGCCGAGTACGGCTGCGATGCGCTCCCCCTCGTGGCGCGGTGGCGCGAGCCGTCCTCTGACGCGGAGGCCGGTCGAGGGCAGCAGCCGCTGCCAGCGCGCCGCCTCGTCACCCGGGGCGACCATGACGAGGACCGGGGTCCGGAGTTTGGTCACCGTCCCGTCGGGTGCGGTCAGCCGGTCGATCTCGGCGTCCAGGAGCAGCGAGACGGGGGTGCTGTGGTCACCCTGTACGCGCGGCCGGGTCCGGCGGGGGTCGGACGTCACGGTCACCTCCGCCTCGACCCGCGCGTAGGACTCCGCCAGCCCGGGGACGGGTCCGCTGCGGGCATCCGCGCCGTGGAGGCCGGCGGCCGCCGCTCCGGCCGCAGCGCACAGCAGCACTCCGGCTGCGACCGTGACACGTGCCCCCGCGCGCCGGGATCGCCCGGTGACTTGCGGGGCCGCCCGCCCGGGCTGCCCGCGCGCCGGGCCCCCGTGCCCGGCAGCGTCCGCCTCACCGGCCCGGGCGCCCGGCTCCCCGCTGCCGCCCGGTGCCGCTCGCGCCAGGAAGCGGGGTACGGCGAGGAGTGCCAGGCCGGTGCAGAGGCAGAGAGCCACTCCGGTCGCGACCGACACGCCAGGCGCTCCCGCTGCCAGGACCGCCGCCGCCCAGGCTGCCAGGGCCGGAGGGACCAGCCGCAGATCGGCCGGAGTCTGGGTGCGCGGATCGGCCTCGCCCGGACTCGGCCCGGAGTCCGTGTGGACGCCCGGACCGTTCATGGCCTGACCAGAGGACGGAGGTCCGCGAACCTGCGGTCCCCGATGCCGCTGACCTCGCGGAGTTCGTCGACGGAGCGGTATCCACCGTGCTCGGTGCGGTAGTCGATGATGTGCTGGGCGAGCACCGGTCCGACCCCGGGCAGGGTTTCGAGCTGTTCGGCGGTGGCCGTACCGAGGCTGACCGGCGCCGCAGGCCCGCCTCCGCCCGTCGCGGCGCCTCCCGTCCCGCCTTCGGGCGGCGGCGCACCGGGCAGGCCCACGGCCACCTGCTCACCGTCCGTCAGGACACGCGCGCGGTTGAGCAGGGTGACGTCGGCGCCCTCGCGGACACCTCCTGCGGCACGCAGGGCGTCCGCGACGCGTGAGCCGACGGGCAGGTACTGGATCCCCGGCCGGCGCACCTTGCCGCTCACATCGACGACGATCTGCCCGCCCGGGGAGGCGGCCCGCGTTCCCGTGTCCGGGCCGGCCGTGGGGCCGGGCGACCCGGCGTTCGGGGACTCCGCCCCGTCCGTCAGGACCGATGCCGCCTCGGTGACGCGGTCGGGAGCGTGTACGTCCTCGGGGCGGGCCGACCAGAAGTGGGTCGCGGCGAGAACCGCGGCCCCGGCCAGGACAACGGCGAGCGCGGCGAGCGCGCGTGGTTCCAGGCCGCACCGCAGCTGCACCCAGAGGGGTAAGCGGTCCCGCAGGGCGGGCCCGGCCTCTCGCCACCACCGCGGCCTCATGGCTGAGCCGTCGAGTGCCCCGGAGCGTGGCGGGAGCGGCGGCCCGGCAGGGGCAGGCGGAGCGGGAGCGGGAGCCGGGCACGCTTCGGGCTCCGTTCGCGCTGCCGGGGCAACGGCCCAGGACGGTGCCGCCCTGGTCCGGCCGTCCGCGCCGGACAGCACTTCGGGCGTGCCCTCCCCCGCCACTGCCGAGGCGGCCTTGACGGGACGGTCGGCTGCCATGAGGGCGTCCGCCCGGAGCCGGGAAGCGGCCGCGACCCGGGCGTCCGGCCCGCGCGCCAGGCGTCGTCGGCGTCCGTGCCGGGCCCCGGACGTCATGCCGGGCGAAGTACCGGCCGCACCGGCGGGACGCACGCCCGGCCTGTTCCGGGCGTGCACCGCCCGGCCGGCCCCGCGCGGCACCCGGTGCGCGGCCCCGGGTTCCGCCGGGTGACCGGGCGGGTCCATGGCCGCGTGCGCCGGGAGATCCGCGAGCCGGTGCGCGGCCGGGTTCGCAGCACTCCAGGAGACGCCGTCGGAAGGACTCCGCGGCTGCTCAGGGGCGGGCGCGGGGCTGATGGGGGGAAGTGGTCGGAAGGTCATGTCTCACGACGCTAGACACTTCCGCGAGAATCCGCTGATACGCCCTACATCCGGTGGATAACTGGCCAGTTGTGGATAACGGCGTCACCCGCGGGGGTGGGATTCAGCGTGGTGCGACCACGGCTCCCAGCAGCCCCGGCCCGGTGTGCGCCCCGATCACGGCGCCGACCTCGCTCACGTGCAGATCGACCAGTCCCGGCACCCGCTCGCTCAGCCGTTGCGCCAGTCGCTCGGCCCCGTCAGGGTCGGCAAGGTGGTGGACCGCGATGTCCACCGCGCCCTCACCGGCCCGCGCGGCGACGATCTCCTCGAGCCGCGCGATCGCCTTGGACGCGGTCCGCACCTTCTCCAGCATCTCGATGCGGCCGCCGTCGAGCTGGAGCAGTGGTTTCACGGCCAGGGCGGAACCCAGCAGCGCCTGCGCGGCCCCGATACGGCCGCCCCGGCGGAGGTAGTCGAGCGTGTCCACGTAGAAGAACGCCGCCGTGCCCGCCGCCCGCTTCTCGGCCGCCGCGACCGCCTCGTCCGGGCCGCCGCCGGCCTCGCCCGCCTCGGCAGCGGCCAGCGCGCAGAAGCCCAGGGCCATGGCGACCATGCCGGTGTCGACCACACGGACCGGCACGGGCGCGTCCTTCGCGGCGAGGACCGCGGCGTCGTACGTGCCGGAGAACTCGGCCGAGAGGTGAAGGGAAACGATGCTGCTGGCCCCCGCGTCGGCGACGGCGCGGTACGTGGCGGCGAAGACTTCCGGGCTGGGCCGTGACGTCGTCACCGAACGGCGCTTCTGCAGTGCCAGAGCCAGCGACCGGGCCGAGATCTCCGTGCCTTCCTCCAGGGCCTGATCACCCAGAACGACGGTCAGCGGCACCGCTGTGATGCCGTGCCGTTCCATCGTCTGGGGCGGCAGGTAGGCCGTTGAATCGGTGACGATCGCGACATGGCGGGACATGAGCCGGAGGTTACCTTCCGGGGCGTGAGCGTGGCAGCCCGGGACCGGCCTGCTGATCATTTTCGGTCGGTCCGGAGTCGGTCTCCGGACCTACCCTTTACGTCTTCGAAGGTGTTCAGCGCACGTGCGTTCAAACCCCAAGATCGTCGCGCATCCACGGCTGTCGAGCTCGCCCCGTGCGGCCCTCACGCATCCCCCGTGACCGCCCGGCCGCAGGGGATGCGGCCTCACCGGCCGCGGGAGGTCAGTTCGTGGTCTCCGGCCTGGCCGACTTGTGCCACGGATAGCCCGTGCGCGGCCGCGGATCCGGAGGGGTGAGTGACGGCGGTACCGGTGAGGTGTGCGCGCCGGCCGGTCCGCCGCGGCTCTGCCCGGCACCCTCGTCCCGGGCGGCCGAGGGTTCCTCGGTGGTCCAGTGCCGCAGGGCACCGGCCTCCAGATCGATCTGGGCGTTGAGTGCGGCCAGGTCGTCGTCCGCGAACTGCCTGGCACGGTCTCGCGCCGCCCAGCGCAGCGATTCCGCCGAGTGCGTGATGCGCTCGGTGCGCTCCTTCAGGCCCGGCAGCAGCGAGGCCACCGTCGCCCGGTCCGGCTCGCGTTCCAGTCGCTTGAGGTCGTTGTCGAGCTCATGCCCGTGCGCGCTCAGGCGCTGGAAGAGCCCGAGCGACTCCGAGAGGGAGGCGTCCTCCGCCACCCCGGCGTTCAGGGCGTCCTGGGTGGCCCGCATCGATGTGCGCAGCACGAGTCTGAGCTGGGCGAGCTCGCCCGCCACACCCGGCTGGCTGTAGCTCCTGGCCCGCAGCGTGGTGTCCTCCACGGAGCGGCGTGCCTGGGTGATCGTCCGGTCGACACCGCGCTTGGCCGCGCGCACCGTCTTCACACCGGCGTACACCCCGAGCGCCAGGAATGCCACGAACAGCAGCGTCACGATCAGGATCACGGCTTCCATGAACGCCCCTCGGTCGTCGGAATCGGCTGCGGTGTGCGGTCGCCCCTTCCACCGTAAACGGAACGGGCAGGCCGCGGGTTCCTCCGGAACCCCCAACCTGCCCGTAGGGGAAAGCCCTGGCACGTCCGTACGGACAGCCCGGCGCCGTCACGCGGGCGGCGCCCGGGCCTCCGGCCGTCCTGCCCCCGCAGAGCCGCCGGACCCGCCATGGGCCCTCGGCCGCCCTCAGAGGAAGCGGCCCGGGGCTCCCTCACGCGGAGGGAGCCCCGGATCCCGTCACGCGGGGACGATGTTGACGAGCTTCGGTGCCCGCACGATCACCTTGCGGATCCCGGCCCCGCCCAGCGCGGCGACGACGTTCTCGTCCGCCAGGGCCAGCGCCTCCAGCTCCTCGTCCGAGATCGACGGGGAGATCTCCAGACGGGCCTTGACCTTGCCCTTGATCTGCACCACGCAGGTCACGGTCTCGTCCACGACGTACGCCGGGTCGGCGACCGGGAAGTCCTGGTGCACCACGGACCCGGTGTGGCCCAGCCGGTGCCACAGCTCCTCCGCCACATGGGGCGCCAGCGGCGCCACCAGCAGGACCAGCCGCTCGGCGACCGAGCGGGACAGCGGACCGCCCACCTTCGTCAGGTGGTTGTTCAGCTCGGTGACCTTGGCGATCGCGGTGTTGAAGCGCATCCCGGCCATGTCCTGGCCGACACCGTCGATGGCCTTGTGCAGCGCCCGCAGCGTGTCCTCGCCGGGCTCCGCGTCCACGACGGTGACCTCACCGGTCTCCTCGTCGACGATGTTGCGCCACAGCCGCTGCAGCAGCCGGTACTGGCCGACCACGGCCCGGGTGTCCCACGGGCGCGAGACGTCCAGCGGTCCCATGGCCATCTCGTACAGCCGCAGGGTGTCCGCCCCGTACTCGCCGCAGATCTCGTCGGGCGTCACGGCGTTCTTGAGGGACTTGCCCATCTTGCCCAGGACGCGGCTGACCTTCTCGCCGGCGTGGTAGTACGCCCCGTCGCGCTCCTCGACCTCGGCGGCCGGGACCGCGATACCGCGGCTGTCCCGGTAGACGAAGGCCTGGATCATGCCCTGGTTGTACAGCTTGTGGAACGGCTCGGCGGACGAGATGTGCCCCAGGTCGTGCAGCACCTTGGACCAGAAACGCGCGTACAGCAGGTGCAGTACGGCGTGCTCGGCGCCGCCGACGTACAGGTCGACACCGCCGGTGGGCTGCCCCTCGCGCGGCCCCATCCAGTACTGCTCGATCGCCGGGTCGACCAGCCGCTGGTCGTTGTCCGGGTCCAGGTAGCGCAGCTCGTACCAGCAGGAACCGGCCCAGTTCGGCATGGTGTTGGTCTCACGGCGGTAACGCCGCGGGCCGGCGCCGTCGCCGAGGTCCAGGGTGACGTTGACCCAGTCGGCGTTCCGCGACAGCGGGGTCTCGGGCTGCGTGTCGGCGTCCTCCGGGTCGAAGGTGCGCGGCGAGTAGTCCTCGACCTCGGGCAGCTCCAGCGGCAGCATCGACTCGGGCAGCGGGTGGGCGATGCCCTCCTCGTCGTACACGATCGGGAAGGGCTCGCCCCAGTAGCGCTGGCGGCTGAACAGCCAGTCGCGCAGCCGGAAGTTGACGGTGCCCTCGCCGACGCCCCGCTCCTTCAGCCACTCGGTGATCTTCGCCTTGGCCTCGGCGACGCCCAGGCCGTCCAGCGAGATCTCGTCGTTCGAGGAGTTGACCAGCTTCGCGTCGTACGAACCGAAGGCGTCGTCCCAGGTGGAGGCGTCCGTGCCACGGTCGTCCGACGGCTCGACCACACAGCGCATCGGCAGCTCGAAGGCGCGCGCGAAGGCGAAGTCGCGCGCGTCGTGCGCCGGTACCGCCATGATCGCGCCGGTGCCGTACCCCATGAGGACGTAGTCGGCGATGAAGACCGGTACCTTGTCGCCGCTGACCGGGTTGGTCGCGTACGCCCCGGTGAAGACGCCGGTCTTGTCCTTGGCCTCGGCCTGGCGCTCCACGTCGGACTTGGCTGCGGCCTGCTTGCGGTACGCCGTGACGGCCTCGGCGGGGCTCGTGTGACCGCCGGTCCAGACCGGGTGGGTGCCCTCGGGCCAGGCGGCGGGGATGATCCGCTCGACCAGCTCGTGTTCGGGCGCCAGCACCATGTAGGTGGCGCCGAACAGGGTGTCCTGACGGGTGGTGAAGACGGTGATGTCTCCGGCGCCGTCGACGGGGAAGTCGACGCGCGCGCCCTCGGAACGGCCGATCCAGTTGCGCTGCTGCAGCTTGATGGCCTCGGGCCAGTCCAGCCCGTCCAGGTCGTTCAGCAGCCGGTCCGCATAGGCGGTGATGCGCATGTTCCACTGGCGCAGCTTGGCCTTGAAGACCGGGAAGTTCCCGCGCTCGGAGCGGCCGTCGGCCGTCACCTCTTCGTTGGCCAGTACCGTGCCGAGTCCCGGCGACCAGTTGACGGGCGCGTCGGAGGCGTACGCCAGGCGGTACTCCCCCAGGATGTCGGCGCGGTCGGCCGCGCTCAGCGCACCCCACTCGCGCCCACCGGGAACCGGGCGCTCACCGCTCTCGAACTGGGCGACCAGTTCGGCGATCGGGCGGGCCCGGTCGGCCTCGGTGTCGTACCAGGAGTTGAAGATCTGCAGGAAGATCCACTGCGTCCACCTGTAGTAGTCCGCGTCGATCGTCGCGAAGGAGCGGCGCTTGTCGTGGCCCAGGCCCAGCCGTCGCAGCTGGATCTTCATGTTCTCCATGTTGGCCTCGGTGGAGGCCCGCGGGTGGGTGCCCGTCTGCACGGCGTACTGCTCGGCCGGCAGGCCGAACGCGTCGAAGCCCAGGGTGTGCAGGACGTTGTGCCCGGTCATCCGCTGGTGGCGGGCGTAGACGTCGGTGGCGATGTATCCGAGCGGGTGCCCGACGTGCAGACCGGCACCCGAGGGGTAGGGAAACATGTCCATGACGAAGCGCTTCGGCTTGGCGGCCAGCTCCGGATCGCCCGCCAGGTCACCGGTCGGGTTGGGCGCCTCGTACGTGCCCTCCGCGTCCCAGAAGTCCTGCCAGCGTGCCTCGATGTCGGCGGCCATCGCTGCCGTGTAGCGGTGCGGCGCGGCCACCTCGGCCGCGGTGTTCGTCTCGCTCATGATCCTCAAAGCTCCATCGATCGTCATCTGCCGGCGCCACGTCTACGGACACACGTCTACGGAAACGAAAAATCCCCTCGCACAGGAGGGGACGCCGCGCCGAGTCCGACCAGGCATTCTCACCGGTCGGGAATGATCAGCGCGGCTCGCTAAGCAGAAGGCGTACGGCACGCATGGCGTCAGGGTACCGCACGGGCCCGGAACCCGGCCCGGGACATATCCCGGCGGGCGGCCGCACGCGGTCGCGTCACACCGGGCCGGCAGCCACGTCATCGGCGGCTCCCCGGCGGGGCGGAAGAGCCGGTGGCCGGGCGGACGGCACCGCGCTGTCCGGCCGTCGCGGACGGGAGCGCGGGACTCGTCGACACGGGCAGCCTGGGACGACGAGGAGTGACGTGGACGACAAGAAGCGGGCCATCCGATTCGGATGACCCGCTTCCTCACTGTGGAGCTAAGGAGAATTGAACTCCTGACCTCCTGCATGCCATGCAGGCGCTCTACCAACTGAGCTATAGCCCCGTGCTGTTTGCCGCCCGGTTTCCCTGGCGACATCGAGAACATTACACGGTCCGACCGGCCCATCAAAAATCGTTTCCACTCTGTCCGGATATGACCGGCGAGCGATGCCCTGACCAGCGGTTGCTACGACGGCGACCGTGCCGGCAGAAGGGCCGCGTCAGGCGGTGGCGAAGGAGTAGAAGCGCTTGAGGGTGCAGTGCTCCTCCAGGAGCCTGCCGTAGATCGGCTCCCCCTCGAGTTCCCGGTAGGTCTCGATGGGGTCGCCTTTTATGATCAGCGCCCGCGCGCACTCCTCGCACCAGTACTGGAACTCCGCGTTGACCGGGTCCATGTCCCTGACGATGGGCGTACCACTGCCGCACCAGTCGCATTTCCGCCTGTGCGCACCCATCCGCTCAGCTCCGGGGGTGGCCGCAGGCCGTGCACTCGAAGGGGCCCTCCTGCGGGGCGCCGAGGGAGCGGGTCGCGAGGGGGCCGTGAGCGGTGGAGCCGTGGGTCGCGAGGGGGCCAAGAGGCGGGCCCGGGGCCCGTACGCGGCTCGCAGGCATCGCGCTCCCTCCCGATCGGTCCGTCGCCCCCTCCGGCGCTCCGATTCTGCCATGGCGCCGCAAGGGGGTCAGCCCGACGAGCGCTCCACGGCCCGGCTTTGTCCGGAAGGAAGCCCGCGGGGACGGCCCGCGTACCTGCGGCGACGGCACCGGAGCGCGCCCTCGCCCCTTGTCCCAGGCGGGCCGGGGCAGTTGGGGCACACCAGGAGGGGGCCGCACCACCGGTTCCGCGGAACCGGCAAAAAAAGATCCCGCCCCCTGCCGGGGACGGGATCTTCACTGTGGAGCTAAGGAGAATTGAACTCCTGACCTCCTGCATGCCATGCAGGCGCTCTACCAACTGAGCTATAGCCCCGCTGTCCGCTGTGTTTCCCTGCGTTTCCGCGCTGCGAACAAGAAGAACTTTAGCCTGCGACGAGCCGGAAAGTGAAATCCGGCCCCCGCCGCCCGGAGGGAGCCTCCGGGCGCCCGCTAATCGTCGTCCCCGAGCACCGGTTCGGGGAGCGTCCCGGCGTTGTGCTCGAGCAGGCGCCAGCCACGCGCTCCTTCGCCCAGCACGGACCAGCAGCAGTTGGAAAGCCCTCCGAGCCCCTCCCAGTGGTGGGACTCGAGCCCGAGCAGGCGGCCGATGGTCGTGCGGATCGTGCCTCCGTGGCTCACGACGACGAGCGTGCCCGCGTCGGGCAGCTTCCCGGCGTGCTCCAGCACGACGGGCGCCGCCCGGTCGGCGACCTCGGTCTCCAGCTCGCCACCGCCCCTGCGGACCGGCTCACCGCGCTTCCACGCGGCGTACTGATCGCCGTACTGACCGACGATCTCCTCGTGCGTGAGGCCCTGCCAGGCGCCCGCGTACGTCTCACGCAGCGCGGAGTCGTGTGCGACGCCGAGGCCGGTGACCGCGGCGAGCTCGGCCGCCGTGGCCGCGGCCCGCCGCAGGTCGGACGCCACGATCGCGGCCGGCTGCAGCGAGGCGAGCAGCCGGGCGGCGCGGCGGGCCTGGCCGACGCCGGTCTCGGTCAGCTCGATGTCCGTGGACCCCTGGAAGCGGCGCTCCAGGTTCCACGCCGTCTGGCCGTGGCGCCAGAGGACGATCTTGCGGCCCCTGCCGCTCCCGCTGCCGTTCAGCTCTGGTCACCTTCCGTGCCGCCGTTGAGCTGGGCGTGCTCCTCGGCCTTGCCCTTGGTCTTGACCGCGTCCTCGGGGAGAGCGATCTCGGGGCAGTCCTTCCACAGGCGTTCGAGCGCGTAGAAGACGCGCTCCTCGCTGTGCTGGACGTGGATCACGATGTCGACGTAGTCGAGGAGGATCCAGCGGGCGTCGCGGTCGCCCTCGCGGCGTACCGGCTTGGCGCCGAGCTCCTTCTGCAGCCGCTCCTCGATCTCGTCGACGATCGACTTGACCTGGCGGTCGTTGGGAGCCGAGGCCAGCAGGAAGGCGTCGGTGATCGACAGCACGTCGCTGACGTCGTAGGCGATGATGTCGTGCGCGAGCCGGTCGGCCGCCGCCTGGGCGGCGGCGTTGATGAGCTCGATGGAGCGGTCCGTGGCGGTCACATGCAGGCTTTCGTCGGCGGTCAGATCGACCTCTAGGGTCTCACGGACCGCCGACAGCCCTTACGACATCCGTTCGGCCGTGCTCACGAGGTCTGCTCGGGGATCTTGTAGTCCTGTCCGAGGACGACGGAGACATCGGCGTTCGCGGCGGGGTCGCCCTTCTTGACCGCGCTCTCCGGCAGCCCCAGTGTCTTCGCGACCTCGACGGCCTTCGCCTTGTCCTCCGCGGTCCCGTGGATCACCTCGGACGACGGCGTGGAATCCGCCTTGCCGCTGTCGACGAAGGCGTAGCCGCCGTTGACGAGCTGGACCCTGGCGTACTCGGTGCCCTTCGTGTCACCCGTGGCGTTCTTGATGCCGACGCGTACCGCCGCGCCCTGGTCCGGGGCCTTCACCTTGCCGCCCAGGACGTCCTTGACGACGTTCTCGGTGGCCTTCTCGGTGAGGGTTCCGTCGCTCTGGACCGGGAGCAGCTCCGTCTTGTAGTCGCCCACCTTGGCGTGCCCGGCGAGCTTGGCCAGCGAGGCGCCCAGGTCCTGCTCCGGCAGGGACGGGTCGAGGATCTGCGCGAGCGTCTCGATGGTGACGGTCGCGGCCTTGGGGTCCTCGGACAGCTTGCGCAGCACACTGCGCATGACCTGGCCGAAGCGTGTCAGCTGGTTGGCCTCGGGCTCGCCCTCGCCCTGGTAGGTGGCGTACGCGACGGCCATCGGACCGCTCAGCGTCTGCCCCTCCCCCTTGTTCACGAGGGGCGAGGCGCCCTTCTTGGTGTCGGGGACGGCGGTGTCGGTGTCGACCTCGATGTTGCCGACGAGCTCGACGAGGTTCTCGAGGTACGGGGTGTCGAGGCGCCAGGTGCCGCTGATGCTGGTGCCGAGCAGGGTGTCGATCGCCTCACGGGTGCCGGTGGACCCGTCGTCGTCGACGGACTTGCCGAGCGTGGTGGTGGTTCCGTCCTCACCGGCCACGGCCAGCGAGTTGGGGAGCAGGACGGTGGTGCCCTGGCCCGTGGTGACGTTGTCGACGAGCAGCGCCGTGGAGGTGCCGCCCTTCTTGGTGTTGTGCAGGTGGACGACGATGACGTCCCGCTTCTGCGGCCCCGTCGTCGCGGTGTTCTGCTCGTCCCCGCCGGAGACTCCGGGGATCTTTCCGGCGAACCAGAGGTAGCCCGCTCCGCCGACGACCACCAGGGCCACGACGACTATGAGCGCGACCATCCGGTTGCGCCCGCGCCGGCGGGCCTCCTCCCGCCGCTCGCTGCGGGACTCGGTGAATTTCAGCCAGTCGATGACGTCTTCGGAGTCCTCGTCGGGCTCCTCGATGAAGGAGAACTCCTCCGTGCCGGGGTCGCGGTCGGCTCGGCGCGGTCCGGGAACGGCGGCCTCGGCCGGAGGTTCCGGGTCGCTCCGCGGCGCGGGCACCGGTGGCGGCGCGGCGGCTGTCGGCGCGGCAGGGGCGGCCGGGGCGGCGGCCCACTGCTGGGTCGAGTCGTCGACGGCGGGCTGCTGACCGGTGTCGTAGCCGTACGCGCCGTAGCCGCCGTCGTACGCGTAGCCCTGCTGGGGCTGCTGGGCCTGCTGGGCCTGCTGGGCCTGCTGGCCGGCGTACGGGTCGTACTGCTGCTGGGCCCCGGCGTACGGGTCGTAGCCGTAGCCCTGCTGCGCCTGCCCGTCGTGCTGGGGCTGCTGCTGAGGCTGCTGGGCGTACGGGTCGTACTGCTGCTGGGTTCCGTCGTAGTGCTGCTGTCCCTGCCCCTGCTGCTGTCCCTGCTGCTGATAGACCGGCTGCCCGTACTCGTCGTAGCCGATGATCTGCGGCTGCTGGTACGGGTCGTACGGGTTCTGTCGGTCGTTCACAGGTGCCCCTCTCCGTGGCTCATTCGCCGCGGTACAGCTGGCGCTTGTCGATGTAGCGGACGACACCGTCCGGCACCAGATACCAGACCGGCTCCCCCTGGGCGACCCTGGCACGGCAGTCCGTGGACGAGATCGCCAGCGCGGGCACCTCCACCAGCGAGACCCCGCCCTTCGGCAGCCCGTCGTCCGTCAGCAGATGCCCCGGGCGGGTCACGCCGATGAAGTGGGAGAGCGAGAAGAGCTCCTCGGCGTCCCGCCAGGTGAGGATCTGGGACAGGGCGTCGGCGCCGGTGATGAAGAAGAGGTCGGCGTCGCCGTGTGCGGTGCGCAGGTCCCGCAGGGTGTCGATCGTGTACGTCGGTCCACCGCGGTCGATGTCGCTGCGGCTGACCGAGAACTGCGGGTTGGACGCCGTCGCGATGACGGTCATCAGGTAACGGTCCTCGGCCGGGGACACCTGCTTGTGGCTCTTCTGCCAGGGCTGCCCGGTCGGGACGAAGATGACCTCGTCCAGGTGGAAGTGGGCGGCCACTTCACTGGCCGCCACCAGGTGTCCGTGGTGGATCGGGTCAAACGTCCCGCCCATCACGCCGAGTCGGCGCTTGCCGCGGCCGGTAGGCACTTCCTGCTCTCCCATGCGTGCAGACCCTACTGGTACAGCTGTTCGCCTGTTCGCCTCCGCCTCAGCGGTCGCGGTTGAAGCGGGTGGTGATCCACAGGAGGAGGAGGAGCGCGAGGAGCGCGCCGCCGCCGGTGAGGTACGGGCTGAGGCTGTCGTGGTTACCACCCTGCTCGCCTTCTGAGGCGAGGGTGACCAGCTGGTGCGCGGTGCTCGAGAGGCTCATCTTCTGCGGGACCTATCCATCGGGAATCAGGAGGGAGACGTCGGGCACATCGTATGCGGGCCTCACGGGCACGCTCACGCCGACTCAGTCGTTGTTGTCGTCGTTGCGGTATCCGCGCAGCAGGAACCAGGCGAGCAGGGCGGCTCCGACGAGCGCCACGAGCAGCACGACGCGGAGCGTGTTGCCCGGCCCCTGGTCCTCGGACACGGCGGCGAGCATGAAGGCGGTATGCGGCATTCCGGGCGCTCCTCAAAGTTATCCACAGCCCCCCGCACACCGTAGCGCCAGCACATACGCTGGCTTTTGTCAGGGGGACGAGCAACGTCTCGTACGAACAGGGGGCATCCATGACCGACACCGGCCACGAGAGCGTGCCGAGCAGGCACCGCAGGCGATTCCCGGACATCTCCTCACGGACCTACGAACACCCGGCGGACCGCTCGGCCCTGGTGGCCCTGCGCAAGCTGAGCGGTTTCGACACCGTGTTCAAGGCTCTGAGCGGCCTGCTTCCTGAGCGGAGTCTGCGGCTCCTCTTCCTGTCGGACTCCGTCCGGGTGAGCGACGCCCAGTTCGCACACCTCAACGACATGCTGCGGGACGCCTGTTACATCCTGGACCTCGAGAAGGTCCCGCCGATGTACGTGACGCAGAATCCGCAGCCGAACGCCATGTGTATCGGCCTCGACGAGCCGATCATCGTGGTGACCACCGGGCTGGTGGAGCTGCTCGACGAGGAGGAGATGCGGGCCGTCGTCGGTCACGAGGTGGGCCATGCCCTCTCCGGTCATTCGGTGTACCGCACGATATTGCTCTTCCTGACCAGCCTCGCGCTCAAGGTGGCGTGGATCCCGCTCGGCAACGTCGCGATCATGGCGATCGTGACGGCGCTGCGCGAGTGGTTCCGCAAGTCGGAGCTGTCCGCCGACCGGGCCGGGCTGCTGGTGGGGCAGGATCTGCACGCCTCGATGCGCGGCCTGATGAAGATCGCGGGCGGCAACCACCTTCACGAGATGAACGTGGACGCCTTCCTCGCCCAGGCCGACGAGTACGAGAAGAGCGGCGATCTCCGCGACTCGGTGCTGAAGATCCTCAATGTGCTGCCCCGGACGCATCCGTTCACCACGGTCCGGGCGGCGGAGCTGAAGAAGTGGTCGGAGAGCCGGGACTTCCAGCGCATCATGGACGGCCACTACCCCAAGCGGGACGAGGACAGGAACACCTCGGTCACGGACTCCTTCCGTGAGTCCGCGGCGCACTACGCCGACACGGTGCGCACCAGCAAGGACCCGCTGATGAAGCTGGTCGGCGACATCGCGGGCGGCGCCGGCGACCTGGGCGGCAAGCTCCGGGACAAGTTCACCGGCGGGAGCGGCGGGAGCACGGGCGGAGGGGACGGCGGCACGGGCAGGAGCGGCAAGGCCGGTCCGGCGGGGACGGACTCTACGGACGGCTCCGAGGGGACCTGGAGGCGTCCGGGCCCTGAGGAGGACCCTGGGTCGGGGACCTGAGGGTCAGCTTCCCGCAGAGCGCCGCCGCGGGCACTCCCGTGGCGTACGGGTCGGTGCCTCTGGGGCCCTCGGTGTCCGCCCGCTCGCCGGCGAGCAGGGGGTGGAGGGTCCCTGTCGTCCCGGCCGAGCACGACTGAGGACCGGCCTGGACGTAGGCACTGCGGACCTCGAGCCGGTGCAGCCGGATGTCTTCGCGGTCGAACAGGAAGTGCACGACTCGGCGCACGGTGAACAGGGAAGCACCGTCGACCGGGTGCGGGCCGGCCGCGGCGGGCCGCAGCGCGTACGTGAAGGTGTGGTCGGACACCACCTCCAGGGTGTCCGCGCCCGCCTCCGCGTAGGTGAGGGTGCCCTGGACCCTGATGTCGGGGTCGGCCAGCTCCACCTCCGCGGGGTCGAAGCGCACCAGCCAGCCGGCGGCGCTGTGCCGGCCGTCGTCGGCCGGTGCGTCCATGCTCCGGTCGAACTGCGCCGTCTGGTCGGGGTCGAGCAGCCGTCCGACCGGTCTGACCACCCCGCCGGTGAGTACGTCGGGGTCGAGGGAGGAGTCCACCAGGTAGTCCTTGGCCGTGGTGAGCGCCATGGTCACCTGGCTGTCCGAGAAGTTCTCGGTCCGCCGGACGGGCGGCAGGTTGATGCCTGCGGCGCCCGAGCGGTAGCCCGCGGCGGGGCCGTCGGCGAGGAGGGACTCGGCGGTGCCCCCGGGGACGGTGCCCTCGGGGGCGAGCGGGATCACTGTGGACCGCAGCGGTTCGGCGCTCCTGCCGACGGGTGCGGGGTAGGGGTTGCGGAAGCCGATGTAGACGGCGCTGGCGAAGGCCAGCGCGATCAGCACGACAAGGGCGATACCGGCCCTCGACCGGCGTCGGCGGGTGCCCCGTCCCGGGAGGGAGCGCACGGCGCGGGCGTGCCGGCCCATCCGCTCCTTGGCAGAGAATTCCTGCAGCCTGGCAGCGCGGACGAACGATTCGTCGAAGACGAGTGAGCGGTACTCGTCGTCCCAGCCCGAGGGGTTGTCGGGCGGCCCTTCCGGCGGTTCTCCACGGCCTGTCATGACTTCTCCCGATCTCCGCGCCACCGGCGGGGGCTGGCGCTGGGATCCGCCTCAGCCACTTGGCATCGGGCGGACCTGTCCGTCACGGGTTCGACACATGGACAAGTGGCTGGCCCTCTCCCCGGGGACGGGGACGGAACGAGGGATCACACGGTCATACCTTCAGAGTGGGTCGATCCTCATCAAGGTAAACGCGCCGCAGGTGGGAGCGCAGGTGGAGCGCGGCCGAGAGGGCGCCCGGCGGGGAGGCGGCGCGCAGGTGGAGGGGCCGGGGAGGGGCGGGGGCCGGGGGAGGGGGAGGGCCCCGAAGGAAGGGAAGGCCCGGAAACTCAGGGCGTGCGGGGAACCGCGGACACGGCCGGCAGCGAGTGCTCGGCGGAGACGGAAGGGATCGCCCCTGGGTTGCCGACGCCGACACCGCTGGTAGCGGGGGGTGGCACCTCGTCCTGTCGGCTGCTCCCGGAGCCCCGGTACACGGCGCTGAAGGCGAGCGCCACCATCCCGATCCCCATCAGCACGGCGAGCAGCCAGGCGATCGGCCGGTGCCAGCGGGCCGAGCCACGGTAGGGGCGCAGAGCGCCGCCATGAGGCCCGTAGGGGCCGTTCTCGTCCTCGTGGAAGGCGTCGGGGTCGTCAGGGTCGTACGAGCCGCCGAAGGGTCTCTCGCGGCCGTACACGCCGTCCGGGCCGTATCCGTCCTCGTAGAGGTCGTCGTCCACGGCGCTCGCGCCGGAGCGGGCTCTGCCGGCCTCTGCCTCGGCGCGGGCCTGCGCGGCGGCGAGCAGACGCTCGACCGCGGTGGGTTCGTGGATCTCGGCGGACCTGACGAAGTCCTCGTCGAACACCACGGAGGCGAAGTCCTCGTCCGCGCCCCCGCGGTCGTCGTCGGGCTCCCAGCCGTCCGGGAACGGCTTGCCCCCCACGTCGTCCGGCACAGCTTCAGCGTAGCCCCGGCGGGACGTTTTGGGCAGAGAGCCCGCAAACTCGCCCGTCCCTCCGCGAGCGTCCGCGGCCGGCTCGTCCACTGCCCGATGGCGGCTCGTCCACCCTCCGGCGACGGCTCGTCCACTCTCCGGCGAGGGCTCGTCCGCTCCCCGGTCTCCGCCGCACCGCCGGCGGCTGGTCCGCCGACTGCGGACGGCTGCCCCGCCGCTCCCATCGGCAGCTGCCCCACCGCTCACCGACGGCGGCTCCGCAGACCCCCGACGGCAGCTCCGCAGGCCCCCGACAGGTGCCCCACCGTCCACCGACAGCTGCTCCGGAGACCCGCCGACGGCTGCCCCACCGTCCACCGATCGCTGCTCCGGAGGTCCCCGACAGGTGCCCCGCCGTCCTCCGGCGGCTTGTCCGCTAACGGATGTGGCCGTCCCCGGTGACGATGTACTTGGTCGACGTCAGCTCCGGAAGCCCCATCGGTCCACGGGCGTGCAGCTTCTGCGTGGAGATGCCGATCTCGGCGCCGAATCCGAACTGGCCGCCGTCCGTGAAGCGGGTGGACGCGTTCACGGCGACCGTCGTGGAATCCACCAACTGGGTGAAGCGGCGGGCCGCGGCCTGCGAGGTGGTGACGATCGCCTCGGTGTGGCCGGAGGACCAGAGCCGGATGTGCGCCACGGCGGACTCCAGGGACTCCACGACGGCGGCCGCGATGTCGTACGAGAGGTACTCGGTCTCCCAGTCCTCCGGGGTCGCCGCCACGACGGTCGCCTTCGATCCCTCGGCGTACGCGAGCACCCGTTCGTCCCCGTGCACCGTCACCCCGGCCTCGGCCAGGGCGTCCAGGGCCAGGGGCAGGAAGTCCGCGGCGATGTCCTTGTGGACCAGGAGGGTCTCGGCGGCATTGCAGACGCTCGGGCGCTGCGCCTTGGAGTTGACCAGGATCTCGACGGCCATGGCGAGATCGGTCTGCGCGTCGACGTACACGTGGCAGTTGCCGGTGCCCGTCTCGATGACGGGGACCGTCGACTCCTCCACGACCGTGCGGATCAGGGAGGCGCCGCCACGCGGGATCAGGACGTCGACGAGACCGCGGGCCCGCATCAGTTCGCGCACCGAGTCGCGGTTCTCACCCGGGACGAGCTGTACGGCGTCCGCGGGGAGGCCGGACCCGCCCACCGCGTCGCGGAGCACCCGTACGAGTGCGGTGTTGGAGGCGTACGCCGATGACGATCCGCGCAGCAGCACCGCGTTGCCCGACTTCAGGCAGAGCGCGGCGGCGTCGACGGTCACGTTGGGGCGGGCCTCGTAGATGATGCCGACCACCCCGAGGGGCACCCGTACCTGACGCAGGTCGATGCCGTTGGGGAGGGTGGAGCCCCGGACCACTTCGCCGACCGGGTCGGGCAGCGCCGCCACGTCACGCGCGTCCGCGGCGATGGCGCGGATCCGCTCCGGGGTGAGCGTGAGCCGGTCGACGACCGACTCGCTCGTCCCCGCCTCCCTGGCCCTCGCGACGTCCTCGGCGTTCGCCTCGACGATCTCGCCGGTGCGCACCTCCAGGGCGTCCGCGATCGCCAGCAGGGCGTCGTCCTTCGCCGCGCGCGGGAGTGGCGCGATGTCGTCGGCGGCGGCGCGTGCCCGGTACGCGGCCTGGGCGACCGGGGACATGTTGTCGTACGGCGAAAGCGTGGTCATGCCCGCAGGGTAGTGCGCGTACTGCGGGCGTCCGGCACGTATCCCGTGATGCGAGACGGCCGCGCCGGTGGCTGACGCAGGGCCCGGACCGCTGACGCACAGCTGTGATCACCGACGCACGACCTGGATCCCGGGACGCACAGCCCGGACCGCTGACGCACAGCTGTGATCACCGACCCATGACCTGGATCCGGGGACGCCCAGCCCGGGATCTCCGGACGCACAGCCCCGATCGCCGCCCCCCGAGCCCGGATCCCTGCCGCACAGCCCCGACCGTCGACGCACGAGCCCCGTCCCCGGACGCACAGCGCGGATCGAACGCGGGGTGACCCGCTCGGGCGCGGAGTGGTCCGGCCACGTCGGCCCGGATCGATCACGCCCCGACCCTCGCCCGCCGGACCGATCAGCCCCGGCGCGGCCGGCCCCGGGCCCAGCACGACCGACCAGCCCCGCGACCCGTCCGCACGACGCGCCGCACCGGGAATCAGCACAGGTTCACCCCGGCGCGAACGGCCGACCCCGGCCCCGGACCCGGCCGCAGCACGACCGACCAGCCCCGGCCCGTCCGCACGACGTGCCGCACCGGGGGTCAGGGTCAGTACGGGTGCACGCCGACGGGGGCGGCCGGGGGCGGGCCGTAGCCCTCGGCGACACGCAGGTGGTACGTCTCCCGGTCGATGACCTCCAGGCCGACGATCTCCCAGGGCGGGAGCTTCGCGCTGGAACGGTGCTCGCCCCACAGCCGCAGGGCGACGGCGGCGGCGTCGTGGAGGTCGCGGGCCTCTTCCCAGTAGCGGATCTCGGCGTGGTCGTTGGCGTACCGGCTGGTGAGCAGGAAGGGGTGATCGTGCGCCAGCTGTTCCAGTCCGCGCCTGATCTCCGCCAGCGGTGTCTCGCTGCCGGAGACGCTGAGGGTGATGTGCCACAGCTTGGAGCGGGTCAGTTCCTCGTCCGTCACCACCGGTTTCTGCTCGAGGGTCTGGTCGGTGTGCGTGCCGACGAAGTCGGCTCCCGCCCCGACGCTGGTCAGGGCACGGCTGCCCGTTCCGCGGGGCGGCGCCCCCGGGCGCGCTCGTCTCACCGGCGGCCTCCTGTGAATGTGTGGCTGTGCTGACCCCTTTGTGTCCCTGTGACAAAGTTGACCAGCCCGGAGCGGGGTGTGGGGTGGTTTTCGTGAAGGTCTCCGCCCCAAGGCTGGACTTTCAGCCGTTTCAGGGGGTCGGGCGGGGCGTGAGGACGACGAGATCGTCCCTGTGTACGACTTCCCGCTCGTAGGCGGGGCCCAGTTCACGGGCCAGGTCGCGGGTGGACCGGCCGAGCAGCTGGGGGATCTCCTTCGCGTCGAAGTTGACGAGCCCGCGGGCGACGGCCCGGCCGTCGGGGTCCCTCAGTTCGACCGGGTCCCCCGCTGAGAACTCGCCCTCGACCCCGGAGATCCCGGCGGGCAGCAGGGAGGTGCGGCGCTCGACGACGGCGCGCACGGCTCCGTCGTCGAGGGTGAGGGCGCCCTGCGGGGTGGAGGCGTGGGCCAGCCAGAGCAGCCGGTCGGCCGAGCGGCGCCCGGTGCGGTGGAAGTACGTGCCGGTGTCGCGCCCCGCCAGGGCGTCGGCGACGTGGCTCGCGGAGGTCAGGACGACCGGGATCCCCGCGGCGGTGGCGATCCGGGCCGCCTCGACCTTGGTGACCATGCCTCCGGTGCCGACGCCCGCCTTCCCCGCGCTGCCGATGGTGACACCGCGCAGGTCGGCCGGTCCGCTGACCTCGGCGATGCGCGAGGTGCCCGGTGTGCTGGGGTCGCCGTCGTAGAGGCCGTCGACGTCGGACAGGAGGACGAGGAGGTCGGCGTGGACGAGGTGCGCGACGAGTGCGGCGAGCCGGTCGTTGTCCCCGAACCGGATCTCGTCCGTGGCCACCGTGTCGTTTTCGTTGACGACGGGGAAGGCCCCCATCTCCAGGAGCTTGTCGAGGGTGCTGTAGGCGTTGCGGTAGTGGGCGCGCCGGCTGGTGTCGTCGGAGGTGAGAAGCACCTGCCCGACACGTACGCCGTACCGGGCGAAGGACGCGGTGTAGCGGGCGACGAGCAGTCCCTGGCCGACGCTGGCCGCCGCCTGCTGCCGGGCGAGGTCCTTGGGTCTGCGGACGAGCCCGAGGGGGGCGAGGCCGGCGGCGATGGCTCCGCTGGAGACGAGGACGATCTCCCGCTCGCCGCCGCTCCTGACCTTGGCGAGCGCGTCGACGAGCGCGTCGACGCGGTCGGCGTCGAGTCCGCCCGCCGCGGTGGTGAGCGAGGAGGATCCGACCTTGACGACGATCCTGCGGGCGTCCGTCACCCCCGGCCTGCGTCCCGCGCCGTCACCGGGCGGTGTGCGCGGAGCGCTGTCGGGTTCCGCTGCCGCGCCTTCGGATTCCGTTGCCCCTGACACGTACGTCCGTCCCCATCACGTCGTCCTGCTCGGTTCGCCTCAATCTACGCGAGGGGGCGGGCCGGACACCGTGCCGTCTCAGCTTCTGTCACCACGTGGGCGCCCTTATACGGAACGACCGCTTCGAGTCACCTTCCGACATGCCCCCGAATGGGACCATTTACGTAATCTCCACCGCCCATTCATCGGGCTACCCTCTAACGCGTGACAGTTGAACCGGCCCGCAAGAGGCGCATTCTTCTCAGGTCGGGCAAAAGCCCCTTCGATGTGGCTTCGCTCGAACAGTCCCTCGACAGAGATGTCTTCGCGACCAACGCGGGCAATCTGATCTTCAGTGATGCGTCGCACAAGATTCTGACGACGTCTCGGGCAGAGGTCTTCTCGAACGGCATCCGCACGGATCCATCGGCGGCCGCGCGCATCAACGAGGAGTACGACGTGTTCGTCGTGCCTCTCGCGAACGCCTTCCGCCCGACCTTCGAGCGGCCCCTGAAGCGGATGACGCAGCTGATCAAGAAGCTGCGCATCCCCGTCGTCGTCCTGGGTGTCGGCGCGCAGGCCGACCTCAGGTACGACGCGGCCCGGCTGAAGCCGATGGAGCCGACGGTCAGGGAGTTCGTCACCGAGGTGCTCGACCGCAGCGCGTCCATCGGCGTGCGCGGCGAGTTCACCGAGCAGTACCTGAAGGACATGGGTTTCCGGGACGTCGAGGTCATCGGATGCCCCTCGATGTTCATGAACGGCGAGACGTTCACCCTGGAGAGGAAGTCCGAGTCGCTGACCAGGGACTCCCTGATCTCCGTGAACGGATCGCACAGCGCGGTGCGTTCGCACGGGCTCGACGCCATGATCCGGCAGGCCCACGAGCGTTACCCGAACCTGCGTTTCGTCGGGCAGAACCTCCTGGAGGCGCAGCTGCTCCACTGGCGGGAGACGCCGAACCCGATCGGCGCCCAGACGTCGATGCCGACCCACCCGTCGCACCCGATGTACCGGGAGGGCAAGGTCCGGCTCTACGTCGATCCGCGGACCTGGATAGATGAGCTGCGCGCCTTCGACTACTCGTTCGGCTCGCGCATCCACGGGAACATCGCGGCGCTCCTCGCCGGCGTCCCGAGCACGGTGCTGTGCAGTGACTCGCGGACCCTGGAGCTCTGCCGGTACTTCGGCATCCCGCACCGCAAGATCTCCGAGACGCCCAAGAACATCGACCCCGCCGAGCTGTACGAGGCGGCGGACTTCGGCGACCTGGTCAACGGCCACAAGGAACGCTTCCTGCGCTTCACGGGCTTCATGGAGAAGAACGGCCTGGAGAACACCTTCGACCACGGTGACCGGGGGAAGGCCTTCGACGCACAGGTGTCCAAGCTCGCCCTTCCGCCGGCCGTCCGCCCGTGGACCGAGACCGACCCCGATTCGCTGAGCAGCCGGTTCAGCTGGATGCAGAGCCGGATGGAGGAGCTGGCCACGCAGAACGCCCAGCTGCGCGGCCAGCTCGAGAAGAAGGCCGGCCCGGTCGGCATCAAGGTGCAGGCGGGCGAGGGGACGTCCGCCTACCGGCGCGCCCGGCGCGTGGTGGGCCGCCCCGTCCGGAGGCTGCTCCGCCCCGAGCAGTAGGGATCGCACGTCCGCCGCCCTGCCCCTGCCTCAGACCTTGTGGGCGCGGCGCGGCATGTGCAGCCCCGCGGACCGGGCGGTCCTGCGCGCCTTGCCCACCAGCCGGCGCAGGAAGGCGGCCGGGGACTGGCGCCCCGGCACGTCGATCCGCTTGCCGCCGATCCACTCGGGCACGGTCAGTTCGTACGCCGACAGGGGCAGCTCCGGGCCCTCGCCGAAGTGGGGGTAGACGAGGTACAGGCGGCCCCGGAGGCCCTTGCGGACCGCCCTGGGCTTCTCCTTGTCGTTCACGAACCGCAGGATGTCCAGGAGCAGGTCCAGGCGGCCCTTCGAGATGCAGATCAGCCGGAGCCGCTCGTTGACCTTCAGGCGGCGGGCCACGCCCGGTGACCAGTGGTTCTCCAGCAGCGGCGCCGCCAGGTCCATCTTCCGCTTCCGCACCTCGTCGGACTGGCGCAGCAGCGCCGGTCCGAACTGCGGGAGCAGGGTGATGACGAAGGGGCGGACCATCAGGACGTCCCGCTTCGGCCCCGGGGGCACGTGCTCGGTGATCAGTGCCATCAGCGCGCGGGCGGAGTCGAAGCGCAGGACGTAGCTGCCGCTCTTCGTCACGTGCTTGCCGTCGTCCCGGCCCACCAGGTAGTAGCAGGTGTAGTCGGCGACGACCGAGACGCCGTTGCCGCGCAGGTACGCCTCCATGGTGAAGAGCGCGTCCTCACCGGTCTTGAGGCTCTCGTCGAAGGTCATGCCGAGCCGCACGAGGAGGTCCCGGCGGAACAGCTTCTGGGCGCTCAGGGTGAACTTGATGTTGGAGGAGTACAGATCGGCCCGCTCGACGGTCTCCTTCCACATCGACTTCGCCGCGCCGCGGTTGACGCCGACGACCTTTCCGAGCACCACGTCGGTGCCGGCCCGGTCGCCCATGGCGACCATGCGTTCCAGTGCCTCTTCGCCGAAGTAGTCGTCGGCGTCGAGGAAGAAGACGTATCTGCCGCGGGCGAGGCCGATGCCGCGGTTGCGCGGGCCGCTGGGGCCGCCGGAGTTCTCCTGGCGGACGACGCGCATGTCGATGGCCGTCCGGGCCGCGAACTTCTCCAGGTACTCCCCCGTGCCGTCGGTGGACCCGTCGTCGATGGCCACGATCTCCATGCGATCGGCCGGCAGGGTCTGTGCTTCGACGGACTCCAGGCAGCGGATCAGGTAGGGCATCGCTTGATAGGCGCCGATGATGACGGTCACATCCGGTGCGCTGCTGCTCATCTCTCCCCGGTTCACACATATACGTATTAATCAGGAGAGACGATAGAACGACGACAGATGGCGTGCTCCGTGTACGGACACGCCGAACGGCCCGTACGTTCCCCTCCCGGAGGAGGAGACGGACGGGCCGCCGGGTAGGTTGCGTCTCGGACCGGACGACTTTCGAACAACTGGATGACGGCTGGATTACACCTGGTCGTCAGCTCCGGATCCGGCCACCGTCGTCACTTCGCGCCGCCGGCCGGACACCCGGGGTCAGCGGATCGGGGACGGGCCCGCGCCGATCTCCGCGTCGGCGTCCGGGGCCGGTACGTCGGGATCGGCAGCGGCTTCGGCCTCGGCGACGATCTCCGCCTCTCCGTCCCCGGCTCCGCTGGAGGCCGACTCGGAGTCGGGCAGCGGCGCGGGAACCTGCTCGCCCACACGCTGTGCGACGCCCGCGTTGCGGGCCTCGGCCTTGGCGGCGAGGGCCTTCACGGCGGCGTTGAACTGCTCCATGGAGGTCGGCTCGTCCGGGCCCAGCAGGTAGGTCTTCAGCTCGTGCCGGGCCCCGGCCAGCGGGTCCTTCGCCGGGTCGGCGACGGCACGCAGCAGTTCACCGATCTCGTCGGCGCCGTTGGAGAGGATGACGGCGGCCCGCACGGCGGTGTTCTGGCGCCTGAACTCGTCCACGCCGAGCTGGGCCGAGTCCGTGACCGCGTACGGCTTGCCGCTGGCGATGAAGTCGGACACCACACTGGAGATGTCCGAGACCATGGCGTCGGACTGGTTGAAGCAGTCGTACAGCTTCGGCTGCGCGCCGGTGACCGTCTTGTGCTCCCACCAGCCGAAGGAGCGCCAGTAGGCGTCGTTCCACTCGGCCCGCAGGGTGGCGATCTCCGCCTGGCGGGCCGGGTCGGCGAGGGCGACCCGCGACTCCTCCGACTCGTCGCCGCCGGCCCTGCCGGGCTTCGCCAGCTCCGCCAGACGGGCTTCCAGGTGGACCAGCTCGGCCTTGGCGGCGCCCTGCGCGGTGGCGGCCGTCGCGGCCTCCTTCGTCCAGCGCGGGTCGGCGGCGCGTTCCTGCGCGGCCTTGGCGATCAGCGCCTTGATCCGGGTGTCGACGGCCCTGGCCTTGGCGCTGCGGATGCCGGTGAAGGGGTGCGGCTTGTAGATGACCCGGACCGGGCTGTCCGCCTTCAGCAGCCGGCGGACGATGTTCTCGCCGGCCAGCAGCAGCGAGGTGTTGCCGGGGTTGTCGTCCCAGCCCTCCCAGGTGGGGGCGTACAGCACCGTCGGGATGGGGTTCCTCGTGGTGCCGGTCCAGCTCTCGATGGGCGCCAGCTGCGGTCGGCCGACCTCGACGATGTCCTCGTCGCGGATGCCGACGTCGGCCAGGGCGTAGCGGTCGCGGCCCGCACGGCCGGCCGTCCAGACCTCGTCGTACACCTTGGAGTACGGGTTGACGCTGGCCAGCTTGTCGCTGTCGCCGTGGCCGATGAAAACGTGCTTCATGGTGGGGACGCGGAGCATGTGGATGTTCTTGCCGACGTTGGCCGGGTACAGGCACACGCGCACGGTGGAGAGGTTCAGGTTCATCAGGTGCGTGCCGGCCGGTACGCAGACCACGGGCACGGAGGTGTCCGCCAGCTGCGGGACCAGGTTGCGCTCACGCATGACGATCAGCGGGCGGCCCTCGACGGCGGCCATCGTGTCGAGCCACATGTTGCCCTGGTAGGCGGACTCGTTGGAGCCGGAGAAGTACAGCACGACGGTCGGCTGGTACTCGCTCAGCCAGGTGTCCAGGGCCTTCAGCACGGCGGGGGCGGACGGCGCCCGCCGGTTCCGGCGCAGGTACGGGATGAGCAGGGCGTTGTAGGCGACGGCGAGCAGCAGCGTGATCCCGGCGCCGAGGAACGCGAGGTAGTCCTCGCCCGTGCCCGCGGCGACCAGGACGCCCGCGACCGCGGGGAGGTCCAGGTGGAGCATCTTCTCGCTGGAGCGGTGCAGCAGCGCGTGCGGCGGGGCGTCGGGGATGCGGACGGCGTGCAGGTCCACGTTCCGGGTGACGATCGGGAGGGTGCGGCGCAGCCGGATCAGGGTCGTCAGCGCGCCGTGCGGGGCCTGGAGGCCGTAGAAGAGGAGGAAGCAGGCGACCGTCGCGTAGAAGAGCGGTTCCTCGGCGAGGTCGAGCCGTGCCAGGAGCAGGATGATCATCAGCTGGCGCAGCAGGAAGCGGATGGGCAGTCCCGCCCGCACCTTTCCGAGCCGGTTGACCAGATAGCTGCCGCGCTGGTGCAGATACCAGTCGGCGACGTACGTGACAGCCGTGGCCGCCGCGAAGAACCAGATATCAGGGAGGAGAGCGGCGATCATGACGCAGGGGTAACCCAGCGTCATCAGTATTGCTGCCAACAGTTCTGACCGGCTGCCCACACGGGCCAGGCGAATGGCTGTCGAAATCACGAAGAACCTGCTCCAGGGGGTGCCGGTTGTTTCACGTATAGAGGGAAATGTGAAGATGCGGCTTCACGCACTCGGGCCTCTGGGTCCACCGAAAGGTGAACCCAGAGGCCCGTAAAAGTACATTTGTCAAGAATTATTACACATCTTCCTGACGGTCCAGAACCGAGGCCAGCGCCTGCTCGAAGCCGGAGGCCTCGGTGACGTCACGGGTCGGGTCCTGCTGCCGTACGTCGATGACGTGGCCCGTCATCGCGGACAGGAGGACGTCCAGCGAGGTGCGCGCCACGGCTTCGGAGGAGAGCAGCGATCCTTCCGGCTCCTGGCCGAACGCCTTGGTCCGCATGGGGGTGGCGGTGCGCTCCGGGTTCACGCAGTTGACCCGGATGCCCTCGCCGGCCCACTCGTCGGCCAGCGCCTGGGTGAGGTTCACCATCGCGGCCTTGGTGGAGGAGTAGAGGCTGTACTCGGCGCGGCCCCGGGTGTAGCTGCTGGAGGTGTAGAGCAGCAGCTGGCCCTGGGTCTCCGCGAGGTACTTGTACGAGGCACGGGCGATCTGCACGGGCGCCAGGTAGTTGACGTTCAGCGCTTCCTGGATCGTCGTGTTGTCCGTCTCGGCCAGCTTGCCGATCCGCAGCACGCCCGCAGTGTTGATCACGTAGTCGATGCGGCCCGTCTCGGCGTACGCCTTGGAGAGCGCGTCGTCGATGTGCTCCGGGTTCTCGACGTGCGTACCGGTGGTGGAGCGGCCCAGCGCGTACACGCTGGCGCCGTACTGCTCGGCGAGCGCGGCGATGTCGGCGCCGATGCCGTACGAACCGCCGAAGACGACCAGGGTCTTGCCGGACAGCAGGTCACGGTAGGCGGCCTCGTCGGCCTGGCGCGGCGCGGCGGTGGAGGCGAGCTGGAAGAGCTTGTCGGTGATGAAGACGTCGACCGGCTGCGTCACCTTCATGTTGTACTCGTCGCCCGCGACGACGTAGATCGGCACGTCGGGGAGGTACCGCAGGACGACCGAACAGTCGTCCGTGGCCTGGAAGTTCGGGTCCCCCGCCGCGACCTCGTACGCCTTGCGGATGGTGGACAGCTTGAACGCCTGCGGGGTCTGGCCGCGGCGCAGCCGGGACCGGTCCGGGACGTCGGTGATGAACTCGCCGTCCTCGCCGTGGGTCCGGGTCACGATGATCGTGTCGGCGGACGGGATGGCGACGTCGACCGCCTGGTAGCGGTCGAGGGCGTCGACGCAGTCCTTGATGACGCGCTGTGACAGGAGCGGACGGACCGCGTCGTGGAAGAGGACGTTGCGGTCCTCGCCCTCGGCGAGCCCTTCGCCGAGGGCGGCGATGGCGCGCTCGGTGGTCTCGTTCCGGGTGTTTCCACCCTCGATGATCTTGACGACCTTGGTCAGCCCGGCCTTGGCGACGATCTTCTCGACGTCGGGCACGAAGCCGGGCGCCATCAGCACGATGACGTCGTCGATGCCTTCGGCGTTCTGGAAGATGGTCAGCGTGTGCTCGATGACTGCCTTACCGGCGATCTTCAGCAGCTGCTTGGGGATCGACAGTCCCACTCGCTGACCGGTCCCGCCGGCGAGCACGACTGCGGTGGTCCGGGGCTTGGCTTCATGCGGCACAGACACAGACGACCTACCTTGCGATGACAGGGGGGAACAGTGTGATGGTCGCACTCTCCGTGACCGTCTCGCAAGGCGGACGTTTACCGCCACTCACTCCTGGGAAACCCGTCGTTCACCGCCTGGCCAGGCAGATTGGGCCCTCACACGCGGGTACCCGGAGTGACGGACTCCACAGACGCGTTACGTAATCCGCACATCCTGGGCCGCCAACGGCCCGTCACCTGGCAGTTCTCTGTGAATCCGGGCACCCCCGCCGTGCGGGGGCGCCCGGTGCGCGCGGGTCTAGAAGGGGTCGAACTCGTCGTACTCGCGCTGTGCGTCGTCGCGCTCCGACTCGCGTTCGCGGCGGCGCTGCGCGGCGGGGCGGGGGGCCTCCATCCGGTGGTCCTCACCCCGGCGGCCGAGCATCTCGGCGCCGGCGGCCATCGTCGGCTCCCAGTCGAAGACGACCGCGTTGTCCTCGGCGCCGATGGCCACGCCGTCGCCGGCCTGGGCGCCCGCCTTGCGGAGCGCGTCCTCGACACCGAGCCGGTTGAGCCGGTCGGCGAGGTAGCCGACGGCCTCGTCGTTGTTGAAGTCGGTCTGGCGGATCCAGCGCTCGGGCTTCTCGCCCCGCACGCGGTAGATGCCGTCGTCCTCCACCGTGACGGTGAAGCCGGCGTCGTCGACCGCCTTCGGGCGGATGACGATCCGGGTCGACTCCTCCTTGGGCTGCGTGGCCCGCGCCTCGGCGATGATCCCGGCCAGGGCGTAGCTGAGGTCGTTGAGGCCCTTGTGGGCGATGGCCGAGACCTCGAAGACGCGGTAGCCGCGCGCCTCCAGGTCCGGGCGGATCATGTCGGCGAGGTCCTGGCCGTCCGGGATGTCGACCTTGTTCAGGGCGACGATGCGCGGGCGGTTCTCGAGGCCGCCGTACAGCCGCAGCTCCTCCTCGATCATGTCGAGGTCGGAGACCGGGTCGCGGTCCGACTCCAGGGTGGCGGTGTCCAGGACGTGCACCAGGACGGAGCAGCGCTCGACGTGCCGCAGGAACTCCAGGCCGAGGCCCTTGCCCTGGCTGGCGCCCGGGATCAGGCCCGGGACGTCCGCGATGGTGTAGACGGTCGAGCCGGCGGTGACGACGCCCAGGTTGGGGACGAGGGTCGTGAACGGGTAGTCCGCGATCTTCGGCTTGGCGGCGGAGAGCACCGAGATCAGCGAGGACTTGCCGGCGCTCGGGTACCCCACGAGGGCGACGTCGGCGACGGTCTTGAGCTCCAGGACGATGTCCCGGCTCTCCCCCGGCTCGCCGAGCAGAGCGAAGCCGGGCGCCTTGCGGCGGGCGGAGGCCAGCGCGGCGTTGCCGAGACCGCCGCGGCCGCCCTGGCCGGCGACGAAGGTGGTGCCCTGGCCGACGAGGTCCGCGAGGACGTTGCCGGCCTTGTCGAGGACGACGGTGCCGTCCGGGACGGGCAGCACGAGGTCCTGGCCGTCCTTGCCGGAACGGTTGTCCCCCGCGCCGGGCTGGCCGTTCGTGGCCTTGCGGTGGGGGTGGTGGTGGTAGTCGAGGAGCGTGGTGACGGACTGCTCGACGACGAGGATCACATCGCCGCCGCGCCCGCCGTTGCCCCCGTCGGGACCGCCCAGCGGCTTGAACTTCTCACGGTGTACGGAGGCCACGCCGTGGCCTCCGTTACCCGCGGCGGCATGCAGCTCGACGCGGTCCACGAAGGTGGTCATGGTGGGGCCTCCAGGTACTGCGGAAAAATACGGGAATGTCTCTTGACGTAACGCGCCGAGGGCGGACCCGCTTCCCCGGTTGCCGGGAAAGCTGAGATCCGCCCTCGGAAGGTGCTGTGCCGTTCGGCCGTTGCCTGGATCAGGCAGCGACGGGAACGATGTTCACGACCTTGCGGCCACGGTGCGTACCGAACTCCACCGCACCGGCGGTCAGCGCGAACAGCGTGTCGTCGCCGCCACGGCCGACGCCCGTGCCCGGGTGGAAGTGGGTGCCGCGCTGGCGGACCAGGATCTCACCGGCGTTGACGGCCTGACCGCCGAAGCGCTTCACGCCGAGCCGCTGAGCATTGGAATCGCGCCCGTTCCGAGTGGACGATGCGCCCTTCTTGTGTGCCATGTCTCCTCAGTCCCTTACTTCGCAGCCGCGGGGATACCGGTGACCTTGATCGCCGTGTACTGCTGGCGGTGACCCTGGCGACGGCGGTAGCCCGTCTTGTTCTTGTAGCGAAGGATGTCGATCTTCGCGCCCTTGTGGTGGTCCACGATCTCGGCCTGGACCTTGATGCCGTCCAGCACCCACGGGTCGCTGGTCACGGCGTCGCCGTCGACCACGAGCAGGGTCGAGAGCTCGACCGTGTCGCCAACCTTGGCGGTGGAAATCTTGTCAACCTCGACGATGTCGCCGACAGCAACCTTGTGCTGGCGACCACCGCTGCGCACGATGGCGTACACGCGGATCTCTCTCTCACTCGGAACGGATCCCCTGATGCCAGCCGCCCGCGCGGGCCGGGGCCCACGACAGTCCGGAAGGATGAGCGGCCTCCCCCGGGGACGGATCACCGGGAGGGATGTGCTCAGGGGGTAGGCGCACGGAAACACGCCGAGGGTCAAGATTACGGGGCGGGGTGCGGGGGGGTCAAACCGGGTCGTGCCGCGGCTGCGGCCCCCGGTCGGGCCGGGCCCTCGGAAGGCGGGCGGTCCGGCACGGGCCATGCGCGATGCGGTGGACGGCGAGGCCCAGGAACGCTGCCGGGACGCCGCTGCCCACAGGGTCCGGAGCCCGGAAGCATCACCGTGGGGACGCGTCCGGACCGGCCGGTGTCCCCGCGCGGGGCCTGTCGGTGCCCGAGGAAAACCACGGGCACCGGCAGAACAGGTCCGCGGTGTCCAGGACGTGCACCAGGACGGAGCAGCGCTCGACGTGCCGCCGGCGGCCCGGGACGAGGCTCCTGTGCGTCCTGGTGGGCATGGCCGGAACCGTCACCGCGTACCGGGCGGCGGCGGACAGCCACCGGAGCGGCGGGTCCGGCGGCCTCTCGCGGCCCGCCCGTGGAAGGGCCGCGAGGAATGCCCTCGCGGCCCTCGCCGGTCAGGCCGTGAACCACCCCACGACGGAAGCGACCGTGTCATGGGCTCCCTTGACCGCGGCCTTGCCCACGTTGCTGACCATGGAGCCCGCCGCGAGACTCCCCACGCCGCCGAGCCCGAGCGTCAGCGCTATGCCCGCCGTGGCCGTGAAGAACTCCGAACTCCCCCACCCGTACGCCTTGGCGTTGTACAAGGCGCTCACTCCGGCGAACACGAGGGACGCTCCGGCCAGTCCCCCTGCCAGCAACTGACCACCCGGGATGAAGGCGGCGACCACTGCGGCTCCGCCCAGGACCGCGCTGATCCTGGCCGTGTACGTGGCGGCGTCCGCGGCATTCTCCACCTCCTCCTGTCTGATCTGCTCGACGTTCACGTTGTCGTGGGCGGAGGAGTTCGCCGGATCGACGTTGTTCTGCGCGTTCTCCTTCGCCTGCTGTGCGGCCTTCGCGGCCTCTGCGGCCACCTCGTCCTGCCGCTTCCGGGCGGCCGTCGTCCTGGCCTCGGAGGCCGCCGCCCGGGCCTCGCTCGCGCTCTTGCCGGCCGCCACGGCGTCCGCGTACGCGCGGTTGGCCGAGGCCTGGGCGCTGGCCGCGGCGGATACCGCTGTGTTCGCGGAAGCGATGGCCTGGTTGGCGGAGTAGTTGGCCTGCCGGCTCGCGGAGCGGGCGGCCGACGCGGCGTCCGACGCCTGTTTGGCGGAGGTCGCCGCCGCGGACGCCGCCGCGTCCGCCTGGGTCGCGGACCTGGCGGCGTCGTTGGCGTAGTTCTGTGCCTCGGTCGCGGAGTTCGCCGCCTTGGTGGCCCATTCCCTGGCCTCGGCGGCGGCGCCACGGGCTTCGGCGGCCGCCTTCGCCGCTTCCGCGGCCTCCTTGTAGGCGCCGCACGCGATGCCCGCCGCCCTGGCGATCTGCGCCTGGATGGCCGCCACGTGGGTGGCCGTGTCCTGGTCGGCCTGCTGGGCCTTGTGGCGGGCGGAGCTGACGAAACGCTCCAGCATCCACTGCGGCCCCTCGAGCGCGACCCTGGCCGCCGATTCGACGTTCGGGCCGGCTCCGCCGAGGGCCGAGAGCGTCGTGACCCTGTCGTCCTCGGTCCTGGCTCGCGCGTAGCCGGTCAGCAGATACGTGTGCAGGGCTTCGACACTGCCGTCGTCGAGGGCCGCGTTGGCGGCGGCGGTCACGGACCTTCCCGCCCCGTCGAGGGTCCTGAGGGCCTTGATCCGGTAGTCGTCGATCTGTACGGCCAGAGCGCCGGTGGTCAGGAAGTCGGTGACCGTCTGCTGCCGCCCGTCGGCAAGGACACGCTGCGCGGCGTCGGCCAGCACAGCCTTTCCGGCACGGGCCAGCGTGAGGACCTTCTCCCGGTCGTCGAGCCCACCGGCCTGGCCGTGCTTGGTCCTGACCCAGTCCACGACCGCCGGGTCGTCACCGGTCAACGCCTCCTGCGCGGCCTGACGGGTCCAGGTGCCGGCGTCGTCCATCAGGTTGACGGCGGCCTGGCGGCCCAGCACAGCCGCCCGGGTGACGTCGTCTTCGGCCTCGGCCCGCGCGAGCAGGTCACGGGTCTCCTGGTCGGTCAGCTCCTTCTGGGTCTGGATGCGCTCGATCTGGACCTGGTACTCCGCGTCTTCCTTCTTGAGCTGCTTGGCCATCTCGATGGCCAGGGCGCGGTCCTCCGCGATCTGCGCGGCCTCGGTCTCCCGCGCGAGCCCGGCGACGGTCTGCGCCTGCGCGACCGCGCTCGCCGCGTCTGTGGCGGCCGCGAGCGCCTTGTTGGCCTGCGTCGTCGCCACGTTCGCCCAGTCCTGGGCCTCTCCGGCGTGATCAGCCGCGTCCTCCGCCGCCTTCGCCGCGGCCTCCGCGTGCGTGGCGGCGCCGTTGGCGGCCTTGTTGGCCTCGCGCGCGGCGGCGGCCGCCCGCTTCGCCAGGGATCCGGCCCTGGCGGCCGCCGCCGTCGCGGTGTTCGCCGCACTCGTGGCGAGCGCCGCCGCTTCACGGGCGCGCTTCGCCTGCGCCTGGGAGACCCCGGCGGCGGACGCCGCCTGGGCGGCGGCGTTGGCGGAGGCGGCCGCGTTCTGGCCGGCCCGCGCCGCGGCCGCGCTGGACGTTTCCGCCTGGGCACTCGCGTCGGCGGCGGCCGCGGCCGCCGCGGCGGCCTTACGGGCCTTGGCCGCGGTGTCACGCGCGACCACCGCGGCGTCGCGTGCGGCCTTGGCCTGGCCCGCGTCCTTCGAGGCGGCCGAAGCCGCGCGGTAGGCGCGCACCGAGGCCTGCGACGCGGTGGCGGCCGCGGCTGCCGCGGCCTGGGCGGCGCCGGCCGCGGTACGGGCGGCCGAGATCGCTGTGCGCGACGCGGCCACCGCCGTACGTGCCGCCGCGGCGGCGCCGTTCGCGGCGTCCGCTGCCCGCCCGGCGGCCCGGGACGCCTTGAGGGCGTCGTCCTTGGCCTCCTCGCTCTCCTTGGCCGCCAGCAGGGCCGCGTTCTTCGCTTCCCTGGAGGCCGCTTCGGCTCGATCGGAAGCCTCCTTGGCCTCGAGGGTGGCCGTGTGCGCGCGCTTGCCCGACGTCTCCGCCTGGACCACCAGCTGATCTATCGTCAGCTTTTCCTGGTCCCTGGCGCGCGCGAGATGCTGGCCCTTCTCCAGGAACTCGGTCACGTCGGCGGCGGTGCCGCTCATGGCCCGGTTGACGGCCAGCGTCAGATTCGGCCCGGCGCCGGAGAGCATGGAGAGGGTCTCGACCCGGTCGTCCTCCTGACGCGCCGTGAACTGCCCCTCTTGCAGAAACGCCTCCAGGGCTGCCTGCGTACCGACGTTCAGGGCCTTGTTCGCCGCACTGACGACAGCGGTCCCCCCGCCCCCCAGGACCGTCAGGACCGCGACACGCCTGTCGTCGGCCAGGGGCAGCTGATAGCCCTTGGTGACGAACTCGTGGAGATCGGCGTCCGTGCCGCTCAGCGCGATCTGGGCCTGCTCGCGCACCCCCGTGCCCGCGTAGTTGAGCGTCTCCAGCACGGCCACCCGCTCGTCCTCGGTCCGCGCCCTGGCCAGTCCCGTGGTGAGGAAGGCCGTCAGCGCGGCCTCGGTCCCGGAGAGCGCCTTCTGCGCCTCCGTACGCACCGCCCGGCCGCCGATGTTCCACGCGTCGACGGCCTCGGACCGGCCATCGCCCCCCGCGTCCCCGCCGGACCGCGTGGACGCCCGGCTGTTCCCCGTACCCACGACCGACACCGCGGTCGCGGCGACGGCCAACGTCAGAAATCGTCTGCGCGAAGGACCGAAATCGGCCATGTCACGTCTTGATGCACCACGACTGAGCACTATCAATTCCCCCCACACGGTAATCCCCCGAAATAACTTCCGGCGCCTTCGTCAGGCGCCCTTTAACGTGCCAGACCCGCAACCGAATCCGCAAGCATGCGGATCGCACACGTCCGAATTGCCCCCCAGTAAGGAATGTGCGACACCGGGCACACTGGGCATTCGAGAGAAAGCGGTTACTATCCCACCGAACACCCCTGCCCCGGCGCGGGCCGCCAACGGCACCGGGTGACGAAAAGCAACAACAGCCTTGCGGAAGAGCGCACATCAGGTGATAGGAAGGGGTGTCAACTTTGACGTTGCCTGGCGGGGGGGTCTGTGCAGGCCCATTTCGGCGTCCCTACACCCATGCGATTTTTCTGCCGCCGGGTGCGCCGCAGGCACTTTCACAGAAATGGTCACTTCATGAGACGCAAATACACCGCGATCGGAATGATCTCGCTGGCCGGCGCTTTCGCCGCTCTGGCCTTCACCGGGGTGGGAACGTCCTCGGCGGCGGAGACAGAGGACACGCCGCCCTACGCCGTCGAGGATTTCGCATACCCCGACAGTGAAAAGATTCTCGCGGAACAGGGGATCCGCCTGAAGAGCGGGGACGGACACATCACCCTGGCCGAATGCTCGGGTGACCCGGCGCAGATGGAGGTCTGGTCCCGGAGTCAGCCCACGTTCTGCTTCGAAGTCACGGGGGCGACCGGCTATCTCGCGCTGGAGCTCGACCGCGTCTACGGAATCAAGGGAAACAACTACAACACGAAGGTCGACATGACGGTCGACAACTCCGAGGTGTCCTTCGACCTCGTGAAGAACGGCTGGACACAGGTCGGTGAATCCGCGGACCCGCAGCACCGCGACCACACGCTCATGGAAATCCACGCCACCAGGTGACGCATCGCTCGCGGAAGAACCTGCCGTGCACGGCACGCGCCCGTGCCTCAAAATTCCGCGACGCCATCCGTCCATCGGCATCAGGGCCCCGCTGTCCGGTTCGGCGAGGCCCCCGTACTCCATGAGGAAAAGATCGATGCTCAGACCCACCCTCCGCACGCGGACCATCGCCCTGGCCGCTGCGACGGCCGGCGCCCTCACCCTCGTCTCCCCCGCCCAGGCGCTCATCGGTGACGCGGTTCCCGACAACGCCTACGCCTACACCGTGAAGATCCGGATAGGCGACGGCGGCACCGGTCGCTCCTGCACCGGCTCCCTCGTCGACGCCCAGTACGTCCTCACCGCGAGCAGTTGCTTCGCGGCCGCCGGCCGGCCCGCCTTCCCGATTCCGGCCGGAGCGCCCGCGGAGGAGGCCACGGCGGTCATCGGGCGTGCGGATCCGGACGGCACCGGCGGCAGGACCGTCGGGATCACCACGCTGGTGCCCCGGGCGGACCGCGACCTGGTGATGGCCAAGCTCGCCACACCGGTGACCGACATCGCCCCTGTCCCGCTCGCCGCCACCGGTCCCACGGCGGGCGAGTCGCTCCAGGCGGTGGGCTACGGCCGTACCGCGGACACCTGGGTCCCGGACCGGCCGCACGCCGGTGCGTTCACGGTGACGCGGACGGGGGCCACCACCGTTTCCGTCACCCGCGACGGCGGCAGCGTCTGCAAGGGCGACGCCGGCGGTCCGGCGCTCCGCGAGTCGGCGGGCGGGGCCGAACTCGTGGCCGTGCACAGCGCGTCCTGGCAGGCCGGGTGCCTCGGCTCCGAGGAGACCCGTGCCGGTGCGGTCGAGACCCGTCTCGACGACATCACCGCGTGGGTCGAGCAGGTCCGGGGTCTGCCGAAGGATCCCCAGGTCGCCTCAGGGGACTTCAACGGTGACGGCAAGGAGGACATCGCCGCGTTCTACGACAACGGCGCGGACCCCGACGGCACCAACCGGGCGTCGCTCTTCGCGTTCTACGGTGACGGCACCGGATTCGCCGCACCGAAGAAGGTGTGGACCAGCACGGGTTCGTTCACCGGTGCGTCGAGCAAGCTGACCTCGGGCGACTACAACGGTGACGGCAGGGACGACCTCGCCGTCCTGTACAACGGCGGGACGGCCGCCGACGGCCGAGCCGTCTCCAGTCTGTTCACGTTCACCAGCAACGGCGGCGGTTTCGGCGCGCCGAAGAAGACCTGGACCAGCTCCGGTTCGTTCGACTGGGCGAAGAGCAAACCCGTCTCGGGCGACTTCAACGGAGACGGCAAGGACGACCTCGCCGTCCTCTACAACGGCGGCCAGGCCACCGACGGAAAATACGTCACCCTCGCCTTCACCTTCACCAGCACCGGCACCGCCTTCAACAACCCCACCACCACCTGGACCAGCTCCGGATCCTTCGACTGGTCCAAGAGCAAACCCGTCTCGGGCGACTTCAACGGAGACGGCAAGGACGACCTCGCCGTCCTCTACAACGGCGGCCAGGCCACCGACGGAAAATACGT